>NZ_JAGIXF010000069.1:0-35336 GCF_021483755.1 Burkholderia sp. WTPI3
TGCGGGTCCGGCCCGCGCATGCGCGCGGATCGCGAGCCTCGGCTATGCGGTGCCGGGCACCGTGCTCGCGATCGGCCTGCTGATCCCGTTCGCGGCGGCCGACCGGCTGCTCGGTGCGACGCTCGGCCGCGACGGGCTGCTGCTGATGGGATCCGCGGCCGCACTGGTGATCGCCTACGCCGTGCGTTTTCTCGCGATCTCGACCGGCAGCATCGAGGCCGGCCTCGCACGGATTCCGCCGTCGCTCGAACAGGCCGCGCGCTCGCTTGGCGAGACGGCCGGCGGCACGCTGCGCCGCGTACACCTGCCGCTGCTGCGGCCCGCGCTCACGACGAGCGCACTGCTCGTCTTCGTCGACGCGATGAAGGAGTTGCCGGCGACGCTGCTGCTGCGCCCGCTGAATTTCGACACGCTCGCGACCTGGCTTTATGCGGAAGCCGCGCGCGGCACCTATGAGGAAGGAGCGGTCGCCGCGCTCGCGATCGTGCTGGCCGGGCTCGTGCCGGTAATCCTGCTCGCGCGCACCCGCCACAAGATCGGAGCCTGAAACCGTGAACCTGCTCGAACTCGACGACCTCTGCGTCGCCTACGACACGCCGCAAGGCCGCCGCACGGTGGTCGACGGGCTGAGCCTCGCGCTGCCGCGCGGCGACATCGGCTGCCTGCTCGGCGCATCGGGTTGCGGAAAGACCACCGTGCTGCGCGCGATCGCCGGCTTCGAGCCGGTGCGCATGGGGCGCATCGTGCTGGACGGCACCCCCGTCGCCGCGCCGGCGCTCGACGTGCCGCCCGAGCGGCGGCGCATCGGGATGATGTTCCAGGACTACGCGCTATTCCCGCACCTGAACGCGGCCGAGAACATCGCGTTCGGCCTGCGCCGGATGCCGAAGGCCGAGCGCCGCGTGCGGGTCGCCGACATGCTCGATCTCGTCGGGCTCGCCGATTCGGGCGGCGCCTATCCGCACGAGCTGTCGGGTGGCCAGCAGCAACGCGTCGCCCTCGCCCGTGCGCTCGCGCCGTCGCCGGAACTGCTGCTGCTCGACGAGCCGTTCTCGAATCTCGACGTCGATACGCGCGAGCGGCTCGCGTTCGAACTGCGCGAAATCCTGAAGCGCACCGGCCACACCGCGATCCTGGTCACGCACAACCAGGCGGAAGCATTTGCGATCGCCGACCGGATCGGCGTGATGAAGGATGGCCAGCTCGCGCAATGGGACACGCCGTATGCACTGCATCGCCATCCGGCCAGCCCGTTCGTCGCGGAGTTCGTGCGCCGCGACGCGCTGGCGGACGAACGCGCGCGCGCACTCGCACGGGGCCGCTGAGCGCGCGGTCACGGCGCGTATCGTTGTCGGGGGCGGCGTACCCGCACGCCGCGCCGCACCTTGCCGCCTTGCCGCGTAAGGCCGGCCTGGTGCCGCCCTTATGCCGGCTCGGAAAGATCGCGCACCGGCAGCGCGGTCGAATACTTGATCTGCTCCATCGCGAACGACGAGCTGACGTCGAACAGCGGCACCGTCCGGATCAGTTGCTTGTACACGCGATCGTAATCGTCGATGCCGGCCACCACCACGCGCAGCAAGTAGTCGGTCTCGCCGCTCATCCGGTACACCTCGACGACCTCCGGCATGTCGCGCACGGCCTGCGTGAAGCGCTGCGCCCACTCTTCGGTGTGCTGGTTGGTGCGGATCGCGACGAACACGGTCGTGCCGACGCCGAGCTTGCGCGGATCGCACAGCGCGACCTGCGCGCGGATCGCGCCGGTTTCCTTGAGCCGCTGCACGCGCTTCCAGCATGGCGTCTGCGACAAGT
The DNA here is from genome assembly GCF_021483755.1 of Burkholderia sp. WTPI3. Taxonomy (NCBI): domain Bacteria; kingdom Pseudomonadati; phylum Pseudomonadota; class Betaproteobacteria; order Burkholderiales; family Burkholderiaceae; genus Burkholderia; species Burkholderia sp. WTPI3. Next base: position 1,813 of record NZ_JAGIXF010000069.1, read on the forward strand.
TCACCCGCTGCGCGAGCTCCGCGATCGGCAGTGTGGCATCTGCCTGCAACAGCTCCAGCAGCTTGCGATCGATGGCATCCATTTACCCGGTCCTTCTTCGATAGAAATTTTTTCTATGCATTCAGCATGACGGGGAACAATATGGAAACCGCTGCGCCGCGTCGACCGGGATAAATACCAATCGAGCGCGAGACGATTCGCCGTATGCACTTCCGTTCGCACCGAAAGGCCCGAAATCAGCATGCCAAACGAAACGGGCGACTCCCCCCGTCAAGGGGGAGCCGCCCGAAATCACGACCCGTTGCGGGGTGGCGCCGCGTGCAATCCATATGCCGCCGCTTACGCACCGCCCGCCGCGATGCCGCTCAATACGCGACCGTCGCGATCTCGCGCACGAAGCTGTGCTGCTCGAGCGCATCGACGAACGCGACCGCGTAGTCTTCCGCCGAAATCTTGCTGTTGCCCTGCGCGTCCGCGATCAGCTTGCCGGCGCCGGTACGGAACGTGCCTGTGCGCTCTCCCGGCGCGATCAGCGCGGCCGGCGCGAAGAACGTCCAGTCGAGGTCGCTGACCGTTTCGAGATAGTCGAGCGCATCGCGATGCGCAAGCGCGACCGCCTTGTATGCGTCCGGGAAGCCTTCGGTGTCGACGAGTTGCTTGCCGGGCGCCACTTCGAGCGAACCGGCGCCGCCCACCACGACGAGCCGCTTCAGGCCCGCTTCGCGCGTGCCGGCAACCAGCGCCTTCGCAGCCGCGACGACCTTCGCGGCATCGTCCTGTTTCGGACCGTACGCGCTCGCGACGACGTCGTGCCGCGGCAACGCAGCCGCAATGCTGGCCGCATCGAACAGATCGGCCACCTTTGCAGTGATGCCGTCGCCGGCCGTGCCCGGATGGCGCGACAGCGCGGTCACGCGATGGCCGCGACGCGCGGCTTCCACGGCGATGCGCGAGCCGATCATGCCGGTGGCGCCAAACAGCGCGATGTTCAAGGTACGTTGCGTCATATCGATTCTCCAGAAATAAAAAGTAACTATAGTAATTACATATAAGACCGAAAAAAAACGGAGCAAACGCCCCGTTGCGCCGACCGCCGCGCATGCGCGCCGCCGGCTTCCTGCCCTGCATCTTCCATTGCCCGCGCCTACCCGCCCGCGCTTCCGGCAGCCCGGCCGCGCTGCTCCGATTCGAGCACGTCTGCCGTGACGTCGGCCAGCGTGCGCGTGGCGAGCGATGCTTCCATCGCACGCTGCGCGTCGCCGATATAGTCGATCAGCGCGCCCTGGATGTGCCGTCCGACGAGGCACGCCGGATTCGGCGCCTCGCGGTGCAGCGCAAAGAGCTGCGCATCGTCGACCGCGCGATACACGTCGAGCAGCGTGATGTCGCCGGGCTCGCGCGCCAGCAGCGCACCGCCTCCGGCGCCAAGCTGCGACGTGGTGAGCCCCGCGGCCGCCAGCATCGACAACAGCCGGCGGATCAGCGCCGGATTCGTGTTCACGCTGCCAGCAATGATCTCGGACGACAGTGGCGCACCTTCCTGCATCGACAGCAAGGCAAGCACGTGAACGGCAAACGCGAACCGGCTGCTGGTATTCATTCCTCACTCACTCGGCTGACGCCGGCCCGGACAGCGGCCGGCGTCAATATGTAACCACTATAATTACATTTCACGGATTATGCAAGCACGCGTTCAGTTGCTGGCCGGCTTCGCGTCTGTCGCATTCTGCTGGCTCCATTGCTGGAGCTTCTTGCCGGCCTCCGCCATCTTCGCGCCTGCTTCGGATGCCGCATGCGCGACGACAGACGAAGCCGCCGCATCGAACTGCGCCTGCGCGGCGGAGGCGAGACCGCTCGCGGACAGCGGCGGCACGGCCGACGCCGCCGACGCGATACCGGCCTTCGCGGCATCGATCTGCTGGTTGACGGTGCTCGCCACCTGATCGAGCGCCTTGGCCGCATTGTTCGCGGCATCGGCGGCCGCGCTCGCGGCCGTATCGGGTTGCGTGGCCGGCGTGCCGGACTTCTCGCAGCCAGCGAGCAACAACGCGGCGCCGATGGTCGCGACCGCCAGTACAGAGCCGGGCGCGCGACGCGCCCGCCAAGTCTTCATCTTCATCAGCAATCTCCGGCCGAGCATCGCACGGCCTGAATGGTTGGACCGACGTCGATGATACCGCCTGCAGAACGGGGCCAATGACGACTCACGATTAAAAATGCCTTTCAATTTCGGATTCGTCTGATTCAATCGCAGGCGCAACGACACTAAAGTGGGCACGCTTCGATCCGCTTCGTCCGTCTCTCGCTCCTTCATGGCTTTCCTCATCGACTGGTTCATCGCGCTGGCTGCCGTGCTCGCCACTACCCTGTTCCTGTGCCTGCGCCCCCCGTCCGCACAGCGCCTGCGCGACGCCGGGCACGCGCGCCGCATCGCGTCCGCGCGCCTGCTCGCACAGGCCGTGATCGGCTTCTGGACGGCCGCGCTGATCGTCGCGCAAGGCATCCTCGGCCCCGACGGCAGCGGCCAGTCGCCCGCGGGCATTGCGGCGCTCGCATTCGCCGCGCTCGGGCTGGCGGCCGTGGCGACTTACTGGTCGGCGTGCGCGTTGCGGCTGCGCCGCCCGCGCATGCTGTTCGCGCGACGCTGACGCGCCAGCACGGTGCATCGCGGCGCACCACGCCGCACCGCGCCGCGCGTCGCACGCACCAGTTACGCACGACGCGCACCACACACGTGCATTCGATGCGGCCCGTTGCCCCCGCCTCGCCTGCCCCGCGATCGTGCACGCCTCACCCGAATGCCACACCGCCGGGCCTTCAGCACCAATTGCACGCAGCCGTTCACCAAGTTGGCTCGATACTTGCATTCGTTGCCCGTTTTTTGCGCAAGGAAGCCACGGCATGGATGGTCTGAAATCCGGCGTCGACACACTGTTCCTGTTGATCGGCGCCGTTATGGTGCTCGCGATGCACGCGGGCTTCGCATTTCTCGAGCTCGGCACGGTCCGCAAGAAGAATCAGGTCAACGCACTCGTGAAAATCCTGGTCGACTTCTCGGTGTCGACGCTCGCGTACTTCTTCATCGGCTATACGATCGCGTACGGCGTCGAGTTCTTCGACGACATCGGCACGCTGTCGCAGCACAGCGGCTACGCACTCGTGCGTTTCTTCTTCCTGCTGACGTTCGCGGCGGCCATTCCCGCGATCGTGTCCGGCGGCATCGCCGAGCGCGCGAAATTCAATCCGCAGCTCGTCGCGACGCTGATCATCGTCGGCTTCATCTATCCGTTCTTCGAAGGGATCGCATGGAACGGCCGCTTCGGCGTGCAGGACTGGCTCACGCATGCGTTCGGTGCGCCGTTCCACGATTTCGCGGGCTCGGTCGTCGTGCACGCGTTCGGCGGCTGGGTCGCGCTGCCGGCCGTGCTGCTGCTCGGCGCGCGCCACGGCCGCTATGCGAAGGACGGCCGGATCGCCGCGCACCCGCCGTCGAACATCCCGTTCCTCGCGCTCGGCGCGTGGGTGCTCGCGGTGGGCTGGTTCGGCTTCAACGTGATGAGCGCGCAGACGCTCGACAAGATCAGCGGCCTCGTCGCGGTGAACTCGCTGATGGCGATGGTCGGCGGCACGCTCGCCGCGTGGATGGCCGGCCGCAACGACCCGGGCTTCACGTACAACGGCCCGCTCGCGGGCCTCGTCGCGGTATGCGCGGGCTCCGACGTGATGCACCCGATCGGTGCGCTCGTTACGGGCGCCGTGGCCGGCGCGCTGTTCGTCGCGATGTTCACGTGCGTGCAGAACAAGTGGCGCATCGACGACGTGCTCGGCGTGTGGCCGCTGCACGGCATGTGCGGCGCGCTCGGCGGGCTCGCGGCCGGCGTGTTCGGACAGCCCGCACTGGGCGGCCTCGGCGGCGTGTCGTTCGTGTCGCAGCTCATCGGCACGCTCGGCGGCATTGCGATCGCGACTGCGGGCGGCACGCTCGTCTACGGCGCGCTGAAGGCGACCGTCGGGCTGCGTCTGGACCGTGAAGCCGAATTCGACGGCGCCGACCTGTCGATCCACCGCATCTCGGCCACACCCGAGCGCGACTGAGCGCGACCGAGCGCATTCGAGCGCGAGACGGACATCCGGCAGCCTGCCTGACGGATGTCCGTCGCAACATTACGTTTTCAATTCAAAAAACTTTCATCCAGCACCCCTACACTTCCGTCCAGTTTTCAACTCGCCTTCGCAAAGCCTGCAAGTTGCCTGCCTCGCGAAGACGACTCTTCCAACAATCGAAACTGGACTCCACATGCCCGCGTTGCCCAATGCTTCCCGTCGTCAGGCCCTGAAGATCCTCGCCGGCGCGCCCATGCTGCCTCTTTCCGGCCTCGCGCTGCCAGCCCTGCTGACGGGCTGCGGCGGCGACGACAACCCCGCTTCAGTCACGACGCCGGCTGCTGCCGCCTACACATCGGCGGCATTCTCGGCGATGGCCGCCCCGACGCTCGACAATGCGGCCGCGATGGCCACCACGACGGTCGGATCGACGCTGTCGGTGTCGTTCTCCGACGGCTCGTCGCGCAACTTCAAGCTCGCGTACCGGCCGTTCTTCGTGACGGGCGACATGGTGCCGGACGGCAAGGGCGGCACGACGCTCGCAGGCGGCTACTACGACATCAACAACCAGCCGATCATCGATCGCTCGGTCGCCGGCAAGGAGCGCCAGTTCTATTCGGACTGCCCGGACGGCAGCTCGCTGCTGACGGTGAAGAACGCGAACGTGGCCGGCGTGAAAGGCAACACGGTATTCGCGGTCGTGCAGTTCGAATACACGACGCGCGACCAGGCAAGCGCATCGCAGTACGGCCAGCTGCCGTCGCCGATCGCGGTCATCACGCTCGACCAGGATCCGGCGAACGGTGCGCTGAAGGTCGTCAAGTATCACAACGTCGACACGTCGAAGGCGCACGGCCTGTGGATCACCTGCGGCGCGAGCCTGTCGCCGTGGGGCACGCACCTGTCGAGCGAGGAATACGAGCCGGACGCGACGAAGGCCGCGACCGACGCGCAGTTCAAGGCATTCAGCAAGAATACGTTCGGCGACGAGGCCAAGGCGAACCCCTATCACTACGGCCACCTGCCCGAGATCACGGTGAACCCGGACGGCACGGGCACGGTCAAGAAGCACTATTGCCTCGGCCGCATCTCGCACGAACTGATCCAGGTGATGCCGGACCAGCGCACCGTGATGATGGGTGACGATGCAACCAACGGCGGCGTGTTTATGTTCGTCGCCGACAAGGCGGCCGACCTGTCGGCCGGCACGCTGTACATCGCGAAGTGGACGCAGACATCGTCCGCCGGCGCCGGCAGCGCGACGCTGACGTGGATCAAGATCGGCCACGCGACGAGCAGCGAAATCGAGGCGCTCGCGAACAAGCTGAAGGCGTCGGACATCATGGACCTGACGACGACCGACCCGAACGATGCGAGCTACACGAAGATTCACTTCGGCGGCAAGTTCAACTGGATGCGCATCAAGCCCGGGATGGAAAAGGCGGCCGCGTTCCTCGAGACGCACCGTTATGCGGCGCTGATCGGCGGCAGCATGGCGTTCACGAAGCTCGAGGGCACGACGGTCAACGCGAAGGACAAGATCGTCTACACGGCGATGTCGCGGATCGAAACGTCGATGGTCCAGGGCAATGCCGTGTCGCGCGACGTCGCGGTCGACAAGAAGATCGCCGCGGGCGCCGTCTACGCGCTGAACCTGAAGGCCGGCCAGCGCGACACGTCGGGCGCCGCGATCGACAGCGAATGGGTGCCGGTCGACATGAGCGCGCCGGCCGCGCTCGTCGGCGAGGATCTCGCGACGGCGGACGCGCTGGGCAACCTCGCACACCCGGACAAGATCGCGAACCCGGACAACCTGAAGTTCTCCGAAAAGCTGCGCACCCTCTTCATCGGCGAAGACTCGGGCATGCACGTGAACAACTTCCTGTGGGCGTACAACGTCGATACGAAATCGCTCACGCGCGTGCTGTCGTGTCCGGCCGGCGCCGAATCGACGGGCCTGCACGCGGTCGACGAGATCAACGGCTGGACGTACATCATGAGCAACTTCCAGCACGCGGGCGACTGGGAGTCGCCGCTGCACGACAAGGTCAAGCCGACGCTCGATCCGCTCGTGCGCGCGAACTTCAAGGACCGGTTCGGCGCCAGCGTCGGCTACCTGACCGCGGAGCCGACCAGCATCAAGCTCGCGAAGGCCTGAGCATCGCGCGAGGGACAGCTCGCCCGATCGACGGTCCCTCGCCGCCCCGCTTCTTCATCACGTTTCATTCGTCGGCGCTCCACGCCGGTTTATGCGCGATGCCCGTTCGGGCGTCGCGCTTTTTTTCGTGCGCCGCACACACGCGCGCGCGCGGTCGAACGGGCGTTTTCAAACGATCGGGGATAATACGGGCCTGACGCGTCCGGCGGACGGGCAAAAAAAAGCGCCACGGAAACCGTGGCGCTAAAAAAGTTCTAGCCATTCCGAGGGCCGTGCTAGAACCTGAGAGACTGCGCGAAACACCGTTGCCGGTTAAACTCCTGAAACGATGTTTCGAAAACGTGAGACATTCTTTCCGTTTCCGCCCGACAAGTCAAGCGGTATTTGCACCGGTTTCTTCACTTTCCGGTAACGCTGCCTTGAGCGTTTTCCTAATAAACCAAGGGTGAACCCGTAAAATATCATCCGATGAACGCTTCACCCGTGGAACGCGCATGTTTTGACAATTATCGTACGATACCAACAAAATTGAAATCGAGTTTCGGAAATAGAGAGAATCCCTCGTGTCGACATCTGTAACGCCTCCCGTGCCCCGAGAACGCGAATCGTCGCCCGACGAAATCACCGCGCTCGCACGCGGCCTCGCCGTGCTGCGCCGCATCGCAGCGGCCGACGCACCGGTCAGCAATCGCGAGCTGACCGAACTGACCGGCATCCCGAAGCCGACCGTATCGCGCATCACGGCGACGCTCGTCAGCGCCGGCTTCCTGTTCCAGTTGCCCGACAGCGAGCGCTTCGTCCTGACCGCGTCGGTGCTCGAGCTGAGCCACGGTTTCCTGCGCAACTTCGACATCCGCGCGCGCTCGCGGCCGTTCATGATCGAACTCGCCGAGCGCACGTCGCTGTCCGTGCACCTCGCGGTGCGCGACCGGCTCGACATGGTCGCGATCGACGTGATCCGGCCGCGCTCGGCCGTGCTCGTCACGCGCCTCGAGATCGGCTCGCGGATGGACATCGCGCGCACCGCCGTCGGCCGCGCCTATCTCGTGGCGCTGGAGAACGACGAGCGGCGCGCGCTGCTCGACGCGCTGCGCATGACGGCCGGCGACGACTGGCCGCACGTCTCGGCTCGCCTGACCCCTGCGCTCGAAGATGCGATGCGCGAAGGCCATGCGATCGCAATCGGCGAATGGCGCGAAGGGCTGAACGCGGTTGCGGCCGGATTCGTCGGTCCGTCGGGCCAGCGCTACTCGGTCAATTGCGGCGGCGCGGCGAGCCAGTGCTCGCCCGAATGGCTGCAGGAACACGTGGTGCCCGCGCTGCACGAATGTATCGCGAAAATCACTCGCGAGATCGGCGGCGCGCCAGCCCGACGGGGCGACCTGTAATCGATTCGTCATCGTTCTGTCGCGTTCTGTAACGAGCGTAACCCGTTGAAAGATAGACTACTGGACTCTAACGGGGACGGGACGTAGGATCATGCCCATCGTCGCGCCGCATTCGCGGTGCGCACCGCTCTTTTCTCGCGCGGATCGGAAGGGCCCGGACCGAGCCAGCCCTCCGGCACCGCATGCCCACGCGCAGCTCCGCGCCCGTTGCCCCGGCACGCCGCGCCGTCTTCCTGACAGAACACGATGGACAACCAACAAAAGCCCACGCCCCCTTCGAAGGATCCCGCCTCCCCCGCCGCTCGCCGTCCGCGCCGCACACTGGTGCTCGGGACGCTTGCGGTCGTCGTCATCGGCGGCCTGCTGTGGTGGCATCCGTGGAGCCGTACGCCGGCCGGCGCGCCGGCAGCGGGCGGCGCGGCGTCCGGCGCCGCTGCAGGCGGTGGCGGGGGCGGTCATCGCGGCCGCGGCGGTCCCGCGGCGATGGCGAACGTGCCGCAACCGGTGTCGGTCGCGACCGCAACGCAAGGCGAGATGCCGATCGTGCTGTCCGCGCTCGGCACCGTGACGCCGCTCGCGAACGTGACGGTCAAAACGCAACTGTCGGGCTACCTGCAGTCCGTCGCGTTCCAGGAAGGCCAGATCGTAAAGAAAGGCGACCTGCTCGCGCAGATCGATCCGCGCCCGTACCAGGTGGCGCTCGAGAACGCCGAAGGCACGCTCGCGCGCGACCAGGCACTGCTCGCGACGGCCCGCATCGACCTGAAGCGCTACCAGACGCTGCTGTCGCAGGACTCGATCGCGTCGCAGACGGTCGACACGCAGGCCTCGCTCGTCAAGCAATACGAAGGGACGGTGAAGACCGACCAGGCGGCGATCGATTCCGCGAAGCTGAACCTCACGTACGCGCGCGTCACGGCGCCGGTGTCGGGCCGCGTCGGCCTGCGCCAGGTCGACCCGGGCAACTATGTAACACCGGGCGATACGAACGGGATCGTCGTGATCACGCAGCTCCAGCCGATGAGCGTGATCTTCACGACGTCGGAAGACAACCTGCCGCAGATCCTCAAGCAGGTGAACGCAGGCCAGAAGCTGTCGGTCACCGCATACAACCGCGACAACACGGTGCCGCTCGAAACGGGTTCGCTCGCAACGGTCGACAATCAGATCGATACCAGCACCGGCACGGTCAAGCTGCGCGCGATGTTCGATAACAAGGGCGGCCTGCTGTTCCCGAATCAGTTCGTCAACACTCGGCTGCTCGTCGACGTGCTCCGCAATGCGACCATCGTGCCGACGTCCGCGGTGCTGACCGGCTCGATCGGCCAGTTCGTCTACATCGTGAAGCCCGACAACACGGTGACGGTGCGCAAGGTCACGGCCGGCCCGGTCGACGGTGAGCGCACGAGCATCGCGAGCGGCGTCGCGATCGGCGAGCGCGTCGTCACCGACGGCTCCGACCGGCTGCGCGAAGGCGCGAAAGTCACGATCCCGGCCGACAAGCCGAAAGGCGCGCATGGCGCCGGAGCGGCGTCTGGCGCCTCGGGTACGGCCGGCCACCACGGCGGACACAAGCATGGCGCGTCGCAGGCTGCGGCCCCCGCGGCCCAGTAACGCGCGGGCCGCTCGATGAATCCATCCCGCCTCTTCATTCTCCGGCCGGTCGGCACCGCCCTCCTGATGGCGGCGATCATGCTGGCCGGTATCGTCGCGCTGCGCTTCCTGCCGCTCGCCGCCCTGCCGGAAGTCGACTACCCGACGATCCAGGTCCAGACCTTCTATCCGGGCGCGAGCCCGGAGGTGATGACGTCGTCGGTCACCGCGCCGCTGGAGCGGCAGTTCGGCCAGATGCCGTCGCTGAACCAGATGTCGTCGCAAAGCTCGGCCGGCGCATCGGTGATCACGCTGCAGTTCTCGCTCGACCTGCCGCTCGACATCGCCGAACAGGAAGTGCAGGCCGCGATCAACGCGGCCGGCAACCTGCTGCCGTCCGACCTCCCGGCCCCGCCGATCTACGCGAAGGTCAACCCGGCCGACGCGCCGGTGCTGACGCTCGCGATCACGTCGAAGACCCTGCCGCTCACGCAGGTGCAGGACCTGACCGACACGCGTCTCGCGATGAAGATCTCGCAGATCGCGGGCGTCGGCCTCGTGAGCCTGTCGGGCGGTAACCGGCCGGCGGTGCGGATCCAGGCGAACCCGACCGCGCTCGCGCAGTACGGGATGAACCTCGACGACCTGCGCACGACGATCTCGAACCTGAACGTGAACACGCCGAAGGGCAACTTCGACGGCCCGACGCGCGCGTACACGATCAATGCGAACGACCAGCTCACCAGCGCCGACCAGTACAACGACGCGGTGGTCGCGTACAAGAACGGCCGCCCGGTGATGCTGACCGACGTCGCGAAGGTCGTCGCCGGCTCGGAGAACACCAAGCTCGGCGCGTGGGTCGATTCGGAGCCCGCGATCGTGCTGAACGTGCAGCGCCAGCCGGGCGCGAACGTGATCGCGACTGTCGACGCGATCAAGGCGCAGTTGCCGAAGCTGCAGGAAACACTGCCCGCGGCGCTCGACGTGCAGATCGTCACCGACCGCACGACGATGATCCGCGCGGCCGTGCGCGACGTGCAGTTCGAACTGCTGCTCGCCGTCGCGCTGGTCGTGCTGGTGATGTACCTGTTCCTCGCGAACATCTACGCGACCATCATCCCGAGCCTGTCGGTGCCGCTGTCGCTGATCGGCACGCTCGCGGTGATGTACCTGGCCGGCTTCTCGCTGAACAACCTGTCGCTGATGGCGCTCACCATCGCGACCGGCTTCGTCGTCGACGATGCGATCGTGATGATCGAGAACATCGCGCGCTACGTCGAGGAAGGCGACACCGGGCTCGAGGCCGCGCTGAAGGGCTCGAAGCAGATCGGCTTCACGATCATCTCGCTGACGGTGTCGCTGATTGCGGTGCTGATCCCGCTGCTGTTCATGGGCGACGTGGTCGGCCGCCTGTTCCACGAATTCGCGATTACGCTCGCTGTGACGATCGTGATCTCGGCGATCGTGTCGCTCACGCTCGTGCCGATGATGTGCGCGAAGCTGCTGCGCCATTCGCCGCCGCCCGAGAGCCACCGCTTCGAGGCGCGCGTGCACCGCGGGATCGACTGGGTGATCGCGCGCTACGCGGTCGCGCTCGAATGGGTGCTGAACCGCCGGCGCTCGACGCTCGTCGTCGCGCTGATCACGCTCGGGCTGACCGCCCTGCTCTACGTGTACGTGCCGAAGGGCTTCTTCCCCGCGCAGGATACCGGCGTGATCCAGGCGATCACGCAGGCGCCGCAGTCGATTTCGTACAGCGCAATGGCCGAACGCCAGCAGGCGCTCGCGGCCGAGATCCTGAAGGATCCGAACGTGGAGAGCCTCACGTCCTTCATCGGCGTTGACGGCAGCAACATCACGCTGAACAGCGGCCGGATGCTGATCAACCTGAAGGCGCGCGACGATCGCTCCGAAACCGCTGCGCAGATCATCCGCGACCTGCAGCAGCGCGTCGCGAACGTGACGGGCATCTCGCTGTTCATGCAGTCGGTGCAGGATCTGACGATCGACTCGACCGTGAGCCCGACGCAGTACCAGTTCATGCTGACGAGCCCGAACGAGGACGAGTTCGCGACCTGGGTGCCGAAGCTCGTCGCACGGCTGCAGCAGGAGCCGTCGCTCGCCGACGTCGCGACCGACCTGCAGAGCAACGGCCAGTCGGTCTACATCGAGATCGACCGCGCGAGCGCCGCGCGCTTCGGCATCACGCCGGCGACCGTCGACAACGCGCTGTACGACGCGTTCGGCCAGCGTATCGTGTCGACCATCTTCACGCAGTCGAACCAGTACCGCGTGATTCTCGAGTCCGAGCCGAAGGAACAGCACTACGCCCAGTCGCTGAACGACATCTACCTGCCGTCCGCGGGCGGCGGCCAGGTGCCGCTGTCGTCGATCGCGTCGTTCCACGAACGGCCGTCGCCGCTGCTGGTCTCGCACCTGTCGCAGTTCCCGTCGACGACCATCTCGTTCAACCTCGCGCCGGGCGCGTCGCTCGGCGAGGCCGTTAAGGCGATCGACGCCGCGGAGAAGGACATCGCGCTGCCCGGCTCGTTCCAGACGCGCTTCCAGGGGGCCGCGCTCGCGTTCCAGGCGTCGCTGTCGAACCAGCTGTTCCTGATCCTCGCGGCCGTCATCACGATGTACATCGTGCTCGGCGTGCTGTACGAGAGCTACATCCACCCGATCACGATCCTGTCGACGCTGCCGTCGGCCGGCGTCGGCGCGCTGCTCGCGCTGATGATCACCGGCCACGACCTCGACATCATCGGGATCATCGGGATCGTGCTGCTGATCGGGATCGTGAAGAAGAACGCGATCATGATGATCGACTTCGCGCTCGAGGCCGAACGCGTCGAAGGCAAGCCGCCGCGCGAGGCGATCTATCAGGCGTGCCTGCTGCGGTTCCGGCCGATCCTGATGACGACGCTCGCAGCACTGCTCGGCGCGGTGCCGCTGATCGTCGGCTCCGGCGCGGGCTCCGAGCTGCGCCAGCCGCTCGGGATCGCGATCGCGGGCGGCCTGGTCGTGTCGCAGGTGCTGACGCTGTTCACGACGCCGGTGATCTACCTCGGCTTCGACAGCCTCGCGCGTCGCGTGCGCGGCTGGTTCGAACGGCACGGCCCCGCCGCCGGCAAGCACACTGATGCGTAAGCCATGAACCTGTCGCGCCCCTTCATCACCCGCCCCGTCGCGACGACGCTGCTCGCGCTCGGCGTCGCGCTCGCGGGCCTGTTCGCGTTCATCAAGCTGCCGGTGTCGCCGCTGCCGCAGGTCGACTTCCCGACCATCTCGGTGCAGGCGTCGCTGCCCGGCGCGAGCCCGGAGACGGTCGCGACCAGCGTGACCAGCCCGCTCGAGCGGCACCTCGGCTCGATCGCCGACGTCACCGAAATGACGTCGACCAGCACCGTCGGCAACGCGCGGATCATCCTGCAGTTCGGGCTGAACCGCGACATCGACGGCGCCGCGCGCGACGTGCAGGCCGCGATCAATGCCGCGCGCGCCGACCTGCCCGCATCGCTGAAGAGCAACCCGACGTACCGCAAGGTCAACCCGGCCGATTCGCCGATCATGATCGTGTCGCTGACGTCGGAAACGTCGTCGCCCGCGAAGCTGTACGACGCCGCGTCGACCGTGCTGCAGCAGTCGCTGTCGCAGATCGACGGGATCGGCCAGGTGACGGTGAGCGGCTCCGCGAACCCGGCCGTGCGCGTCGAGCTCCAGCCGCAGGCGCTGTTCCACTACGGGATCGGCCTCGAGGACGTGCGCGCGGCGCTCTCGTCCGCCAACGCGAACAGCCCGAAGGGCGCGATCGAGTTCGGCCCGCAGCACTACCAGCTCTATACGAACGACCAGGCGTCGCAGGCATCGCAGTACCGCGATCTCGTCGTCGCGTACCGCAACGGCGCGGCCGTGCGGCTGTCGGATCTGTCCGACGTCGTCGATTCGGTCGAGGATCTGCGCAACCTCGGCCTGTCGAACGGCAAGCGCGCGGTGCTCGTGATCCTCTACCGCTCCCCCGGCGCGAACATCATCGACACGATCGACCGCGTGCGCGCGGCGCTGCCGCAGCTCACCGCGTCGCTGCCGGCCGACATCACGGTCACGCCGGTACTCGACCGGTCGACCACCATTCGCGCGTCGCTGAAGGACACCGAGCACACGCTGCTGATCGCGGTCAGCCTCGTCGTGATGGTCGTGTTCCTGTTCCTGCGCAACTGGCGCGCGACCCTGATCCCGAGCGTGGCGGTGCCGATCTCGATCATCGGCACGTTCGGCGCGATGTACCTGCTCGGCTTCTCGATCGACAACCTGTCGCTGATGGCGCTGATCGTCGCGACCGGGTTCGTCGTCGACGACGCGATCGTCGTGCTGGAGAACATCACCCGCCACATCGAGAACGGCAAGCCGCGGCTGCAGGCCGCGTTCGACGGCGCCCGCGAGGTCGGCTTCACGGTGCTGTCGATGAGCATTTCGCTCGTCGCGGTGTTCCTGCCGATCCTGCTGATGGGCGGCATCGTCGGGCGCCTGTTCCGCGAGTTCGCGCTGACGCTGTCGCTCGCGATCGCCGTGTCGCTCGCGGTCTCGCTCACGGTCACGCCGATGATGTGCGCGCGCCTGCTGCGCGAGCCGCACGAGGTCGAGGACGAAGGCCGCTTCGGCCGCTTCCTCGAGCGCGTCTTCACGCGAATGCAGCGCGGCTACGAGCGTTCGCTGTCGTGGGCGCTGCGCCGCCCGCTGCTGATCGTGCTGATCCTGTTCGCGACGATCGGTCTCAACGTCTACCTGTATATCGTCGTACCGAAGGGCTTCTTCCCGCAGCAGGACACCGGGCTGATGATCGGCGGCATTCGGGCCGACCAGTCCACGTCGTTCCAGGCGATGAAGCAGAAGTTCACCGAGATGATGCGGATCGTGCAGGCCAACCCGAACGTGCAGAGCGTCGCGGGCTTCACCGGCGGCACGCAGACCAACTCGGGCTTCATGTTCGTGATGCTGAAGGATCGCACCCAGCGCAAGCTGTCCGCCGACCAGGTGATCCAACAGTTGCGCAAGCCGCTGTCGGACGTCGCGGGCGCGAGCACGTTCCTGCAAGCCGCACAGGACATTCGCGTGGGCGGCCGGCAGAGCAACGCGCAGTACCAGTTCACGCTGCTCGGCGATTCGACCGCCGATCTGTACAAATGGGGGCCGCTGCTGACCGAGGCGCTGCAAAAACGCCCCGAACTGACCGACGTGAACTCCGACCAGCAGCAAGGCGGCATGGAGGCAATGGTGACGATCGACCGGGCAACCGCCGCGCGATTCGGCATCAAGCCCGCGCAGATCGACAACACGCTGTACGACGCGTTCGGCCAGCGCCAGGTCTCGACGATCTACAACCCGCTGAACCAGTACCACGTCGTGATGGAAGTCGCGCCGCAATACTGGCAGAGCCCGGAGATGCTGAACCAGGTATGGATCAGCACGTCGGGCGGCAGCGCGAACGGCTCGCAGACCACCAACGCCGCCGCCGGCACCTTCGTCGCGACGTCGGCCGGCACGTCGAGCGCCGCCACGGCCGCCACCAGCGCCGCGGCGATCGCCTCCGATTCCGCGCGCAACCAGGCGCTGAACTCGATCGCGTCGAGCGGCAAGTCGAGTGCGTCGTCGGGCGCGTCGGTGTCGACGTCGAAATCGACGATGATCCCGCTGTCGGCGATCGCGACATTCGGCCCGAGCACGACGCCGCTGTCGGTCAACCACCAGGGGCTGTTCGTCGCGACGACGATCTCGTTCAACCTGCCGCCGGGCGTGTCGCTGTCGCAGGCGACCCAGGTGATCTACCAGACGATGGCGCAGATCGGCGTGCCGCCAACGATCGTCGGCAGCTTCCAGGGCACCGCGCAGGCGTTCCAGCAATCGCTGAACAACCAGCCGATCCTGATCCTCGCGGCGCTGCTGGCCGTCTACATCGTGCTCGGGATCCTGTACGAGAGCTACATCCACCCGATCACGATCCTGTCGACGCTGCCGTCGGCCGGCGTCGGCGCGCTGCTCGCGCTGCTGCTGTTCAAGACCGAGTTCAGCATCATCGCGCTGATCGGCGTGATCCTGCTGATCGGCATCGTGAAGAAGAACGCGATCATGATGGTCGACTTCGCGATCGACCAGACGCGCACTGGCCACAAGTCGTCGTTCGATGCGATCCACGAGGCGTGCCTGCTGCGCTTCCGGCCGATCATGATGACGACGATGGCGGCACTCCTCGGCGCGCTGCCGCTCGCGTTCGGGCACGGCGACGGCGCCGAGCTGCGCGCGCCGCTCGGGATCGCGATCGCCGGCGGCCTGATCATGTCGCAGGTGCTGACGCTCTATACGACGCCGGTCGTCTATCTGTACATGGACCGGCTGCGGGTATGGAGCGAGAAGCGCCGCAACCGCCGCAGCAACTCGGGCGGCCCGGCGGTGGCCGGCGAGTAACGCACGAGCGGCCGCCCCGGGCGGCCGCTTGCACGCTTGAACACCGGCGGCGATCGGCTATCGTGTGTCCATGCGCACCCTCGCGCCCGTTCCCGGGGACACACCATGAATGTCCAGCTAAACCATACGATCGTCTGGTGCCGCGACAAGCACGCGTCGAGCCGCTTTCTCACCGGGCTGCTGGAACTGCCGGCACCGACGCCGTTCGGCGCGATGCTGGTCGTCCAGCTCGACAACGGCGTGTCGCTCGACTTCTACGAACAGGACGGGGAGATCGCGGCCCAGCACTACGCGTTCCTGACCGACGAAGCCGGCTTCGATCGCGTGTACGCGCGCATTCGCGAGCAAGGGCTGCCGCACTGGGCCGATCCGGCGAAGCGGCAGCCTGGCGACATCTACCGCCATAACGGCGGTCGCGGCGTGTATTTCGACGATCCGGACGGTCACTTCCTCGAGGTGATGACGCGCCCGTACGTGCTGAACGGATAACGGCGCCTCGACCGGCATTGCACCGGCCGGGACGCCTGGCGCGGGCGGCGCCGCGAGTCGGGCACCGCCCCGCCCGCCGCCCCTTACTCGGCGGCGGCGGCCGTCTTGCGCGGACGGCGCGCGCGTGCAGCCGTCTTGCGGGCCGGTTTCTTCGGCTTCGCATCGGCCGGCGCGTCACCGGTCGCTTCCTGGGCCGCGTCGCCACCCGATGCACGGGCCGCTTCAGTTGCCGATTCGACCCGCGCAGCTTCATGCGACGGCTGCGCGGCGGTGCCCGAACCGGCGAACTCGCCGGCCGGCGGCGTCACGTGCTTCGCCGCGGTGTGGCGATCGTCGCCGTGCTCGGCGTCGCGATGCGTCGCTTCGGCATGCTTGTCGTCCGCATGCTTGTCGCCACCGTGCTTCACGCTACCGTGCGCTGCGTCGTCCGGCTTCGCCGCCGCATGACGAGCGGCACCCTTCGCGTCGCCGCCCTTCTTCACGCCGGCCTTCTTCGCCGCGCTCTTGCGCGTGCGCTTGCGGCCGTCCTTCGCATCGCCGTGGGTGTCCGTCACCGCGACCGCGTCGGGCGCTTCGATCGCGCCAGCCGCTTCGGCCGTTTCCGCACGCATGTTCGCCGCTTCGGCCGTCACGTCGATCACGGCCGTCTCCTGCACGTCGACCTGCACGCTTTCCTGCACGGCTGCGGCCGATTGGCCCCGCTGGCCGCGACGCCGCGGCTCGCGCTCGGCCGGCGCCGGCTCCGCATGACGCGCGCCATGGCCGTGATGGCCGGCACCCGTGTCGCGCGCGGCCGGCGCCTGCTCGGCCGCCGCGGGCTGGCGCGGCCGCGACACGAACGCGCCCGACTTGTCGTCGCGCCCCACTTCAAGCAGGCCGCGCGCCTGCGCTTCGTCGAGCAGGTTGCCGAACGCGCGGAAACCGTAATACGACTCGTTGAAATCCGGCTTGCGGCGCTTGATCGCGCTCTTGAGCACCGACGCCCAGATCTTGCCGACGTCGTCGCGCTCCGACGCGAGCGCATCGAACGTCTCGACCGCCAGCGCGATCGCCTCGGTCCGGCGCGCTTCCATCTCGGGCTTGCGCGACGGCTCGTCGGGCCGCTTCGCGCCGCCGTTGCCGGTGCGCTGCTGTTCGCGCTTCGCCAGCGCGCGTTGCTGCTCGCGCACCAGATCGTCGTAGAAAATGAATTCGTCGCAGTTCGCGACCAGCAGATCCGACGTCGACTTCTTCACGCCGACCCCGATCACCTTCTTCGCGTTCTCGCGCAGCTTCGACACGAGCGGCGAAAAATCCGAGTCGCCGCTGATGATCACGAACGTATCGACGTGCGACTTCGTGTAGCAGAGATCGAGCGCGTCGACCACGAGCCGGATGTCGGCCGAGTTCTTGCCCGACTGGCGCACGTGGGGGATCTCGATCAGCTCGAAGCTCGCCTCGTGCATCGACGCCTTGAAGCCCTTGTAGCGCTCCCAGTCGCAATAGGCCTTCTTCACGACGATGCTGCCCTTCAACAGCAGGCGCTCCAGCACGGGCTGGATGTCGAATTTCTCGTACTTCGCGTCGCGCACGCCGAGCGCGACGTTCTCGAAGTCGCAGAACACGGCCATGCTGATATTGTCCAGGGGTAATGCCATGTGTACTCCAACCGGTTGGTCGCCGCGTTGTATTCACTAGCGGCGAAAAATGCATCGCGCACATGATAGCCCGTCGGCGGGTCGATCCCGCAATCCGTGCGCAGCGACGGTGCCATGACGGGCCCCGCCGGACCATGCCCGCCGCCTGCATGCGGTACGGCCCTCATTACCTGAGCGCCGCCCGCCCAAATCGACATACACTTGAGTATCGGTCGTCCGTCCCTATCTGGAAGGATGACGCATCGAGCAAGGAGCGCTTTCATGACGACGAAGGTACTGCTGATTGGCGCAACGGGCCGCACCGGCCTGGCCTGCGCGGATCTGCTGCTCAAGCAGCCGGAATTCGAGGTGACTGCGCTGGTGCGCCGGCACGGCTATGCGCTGCCCGGCGCGAAGGTCGTCGAGGCCGATCTGACGGGCGATTTCTCCCACGCGTTCCAGGGCATCACGCACGTGATCTACGCGGCCGGCTCGGCCGAGTCGGAAGGCGCCGCCGAAGAGGAGCAGATCGACCGCGACGCAGTCGCGCGCGCGGCCGAGCATGCGCTCGCCTACAACGTGCAGAAGCTGGTCGTGATCAGTTCGCTGAGCGCGTACTGGCCGGAGCGCAGCGGCGACTCGCTGCGCCATTATTCGCAGATGAAGCGCGAAGGCGACGAGCGCGTGATCGCGTCGGGCATCGACTACGTGATCCTGCGCCCCGGCCCGCTCGCGGACGGCCCGGGCGTCGGCAAGATCGCGCTGACCGAGGAGCCGCTCGACGCGGCGCCGCCCGTCTCGCGCCAGGATGTCGCATGGGCTGCGATCGAAGCGATCAAGCTCGGCATCTCGCGCAAGGTCATCGGCTTCGTCGGCGGCAGCGTGCCGATCGAACAGGCGTTGCGCGCGTAACGCTCCCGCGCCGCCGCACGGCGGCGTTGCGGTTCGTTGCCGGGCGGGCCCGCTGCGCGCCGCTTACTGCTTCGGATGCGCGTCGGCCCACGCCTTCACCGCGCCGAGCGTGTTCTCGACGTGCTTGTCCGGCGACAGGCTCGTGTATTCGTAGATCACCTTCCCTTCCGGCGAAATCACGTAGGACACGCGGTTCGCGCGATCGAGCGCGGGCAGCTTCGCGTCGTATTCGCGGATGATCTTCGCGTCCGGATCGGCCGCGACCGGGAACTTGCTGCGGCACTCGCTCACCGAGAACTTGGTCAGCGTGTCGATGTTGTCCGCGGATACGCCGATCACCGTCGCACCGTAAGCCTTGTAACGATCGACCGCATCGGCGAACGCATGCGCCTCGATCGTGCAACCCTTCGTGAAGGCAGCCGGGTAGAAATACAACACGACCGGTCCGTGCTTCAGCGCATCGGCGAGCGAGTACGTGTAAGTCTTGCCGCCCAGCGACGCCTGCGTCGTAAAGTCGGGCGCATTGTCGCCCGGTTTCAGTTGCGCCTGCGCGACCAGCGCATGACCGGCCACCAGCAGCGCCGCCGCGGCGCCCACCAACAGTTTTCGCTTCATCTGCGTCCTCATTTCTTATAAAGTCAGCCTCAATGTAGGCCATGCCGCCGTTCGCCTGCCGAACGTCTCCCTGCATAACCCGACCCGGTGGCAGCGCCAGCCGCGACCGGGCGGTTAAAGATTCCGCGCAATCTGCCGTTATTCCTTCCGGACAACCGGTTCCAGCCCTTCACGTCAGCGAGACACATGGAAGCCAACAGGAAACAGACGCCACGCAAGGGCACCTGGCGCAGCGCCTTGCATACGCTGCGCCGCTTCGCGTGGTCGGGCGGCGCGCTGATGCCTGCACGCGCCAGCACGCCGCGCCGTGACGACACCGTGCGCGACTGGCTGGAACAGACGGTCGGCACGGTGGACTTCCTCGCCCATGTCGACCGCGAGCTGCGCTTCCTGTACGTGTCCGACGCGAGCCTGCGCTTCATCGGTTATCACCGCGACTACCTGCACACGCTGACGCTACGCGACCTGATCGCGGAACAGGATACCGCGACGCTCGAAGGCCTGCTCGCGCGCGCCGCGCGTTCCGGCCAGGTCGAGAAGGCCACGATGTGCATCGTGAAGTCGCTCACCTATCCGCTCGACGTCGAAGTCCGCGCGTTCAAGAGCCGCCACCACGGCGTCGACGGCTTCGCGATCGCGGCATTCGACGTGTCGGCATGGCGCGCGCTCGAGGCGCGCCTCACGTACGAAATGCACCACGACCCGATGACGGGGCTCGACAATCTGTCCGCGCTCGTGCCCGCGCTGATGCGCGCGCAGCAGGCCGCCGACGAGGCCGGCACCTGCGCTGCGCTGCTGCTGCTCGATCTCGACGACTACCAACGCATCAACCGTGCGCTCGGCTACGACGCCGGCGACGCGCTGCTGCGCGAAACCGCGCAGCGGCTGCAGGCGCTCGTCACGCCCGGCGAACAGCTCGCGCGCGTCGCGAGCGACAAGTTCGCGGTCGTATTCACCGCATCGGACCGCTCGCGCGGCAGCGACGCGGCAGACTCCCTCGCGCGCCGGCTGCAGGCCGCGGTGCGCGAACCTTACGTGTACCAGGGACAGACCGTGCACCTGTCGGCGAGCATCGGCATCGCGCTCTACCCCGACGAGCGTGCCGCGTCGCACCGCGCGCAGCACCACAGCCCGCTGCTGCGCCGCGCCGACCACGCGCTCGCGCAGGCGAAGGCATCGGGCGGCAATACGCTTGCGTTTCACGCACCCGTCGACGATCCGGCCGACGCCGAGCGGCTCAAGCTCGAAGCCGACCTGTACGACGGCGTGCGCAACGGCGAGTTTTCGCTCCATTTCCAGCCGATCACGCGCAGCCAGTCGGGCGCGGTGGTCGGCGTCGAGGCGCTGATCCGCTGGCGCCATCCGGTGCATGGGCTCGTGCCGCCCGCGACGTTCATTCCGCTCGCCGAATCGATCGGTCTGATCAACTATCTCGGCAACTGGGTGCTCAAGGCTGCGTGCATGCAGCTCGTCGCGTGGGACCGCCAGGGGCTCGCGCTGCAGTACGTGGCGGTCAACGTGTCGCCGCAGCAGTTCCGCGACCCGCGTTTCGCGCAGAGCGTGCGCGAGGCGATGACGCTGACGGGCATCGATCCGCACCGCATCGTGCTGGAAATCACCGAAAGCTTGCTGATGCACGATCCCGTGAAGGCGAAAGGGCTGCTCGAAGAGCTGACTGAGATGGGCATCCGCTTCGCGATCGACGATTTCGGCACCGGCTATTCGAGCCTCGCGTACCTGCAGCGCTTCCCGCTCGCGAAACTGAAGATCGACCGCAGCTTCGTCGAGAACCTGCTGACCTCACGCAACGATCGCGCGATCGTGTCGGCGGTGGTCGGCCTCGCGCAGACGCTCGACCTCGAGCTCGTCGCGGAAGGCGTCGAGACGGAGGCGCAGCGCGCACTGCTGACCGAGATGGGCTGCAACCACATCCAGGGCTGGCTCGTCTGCCAGGCCCTGCCGTCCGAGGAACTCGCGCGGCGCTTCGAGGCGCAACAACTGCGCCTGCACGCTGCCTGATACCCGGCGAACTGAACAGATCCGTATGTCAATCACCGAACACCTGCCCCGCACGGCGCTGCTCGACAAGCTGTGGGCCCGGATGAACGAACGGGGCGACTTCCCGCTGCTGTCGGAATCGCTACGTGCGACGATGGCCGCGATGAAGAACGACGACCTCGACTTCACCGCGCTCGTGCGCGTCGTGCTGTCGGACTTCGCCCTCACGCACAAGGTGCTGCGGCTCGCGAATTCCGCGATGTACATGGCGTTCGGCGGCAACATCACGACCGTCACGCGAGCGCTGATGGTGCTCGGCATGGACACGGTCGGCCATCTCGTCGTCGGGCTGAAGCTCGTCGACCATTTCCATCACAGCACGCCGCGCCGCATCGACGCGAAGCTCGAGCTGAACCGCGCGCTGCTGTCCGGCTGCGTCGCCCGCAAGCTGACCGAGCATGCGCAGCTGCGCGGCGGCGAGGAAGCCGTCGTCTGCACGCTGATGCGCCAGGTCGGCAAGCTGCTCGTGGTCTGCTATCTCGACAGCGAATGGGATCGCATCCGCCGCCGCGCCGCCGAGCTGAACGGCGACGAAGCGGCCGCATGCGTCGACGTGCTGGGCGTCGGTTTCGAAACGATCGGCCTTGAGGCTGCCGCAAGCTGGCGGCTCCCCGACGTGATCCGCGCCGGGATGGCCGACGGCGACGCACACGCGGCGCACGCCGATCTGCTCGGCGAGGACGATGAGAGCGACGTCCGTGCCGAGCGCCGACGCACCGCGGACGCGTCGGATGACGGCAGCTCCGAGCACATACGCTGGCTGCGTGCGGTAAGCCGCTACTCGACCGACGTCGCCAGTGCGCTCGCGATGCCCGAGAGCCCGCAGCGCGACGCCCGTATCGCGGTGCTCGCGCAGCACTACGGCACGGAACTGCAAATCGAATCCGGCGCGCTCGTCGGGATCGCCGACCGGCTCGCGCGCGAGGAAGCCAGCGACACCGTGATGCGCGAGATCGTCGAACTGCGCGCGAACGCCGATGCGATCGCGCGGGCGCAGGCCGAACCGAAGGCGTGCCTGGAAGCCGGCCTCGCGGATCTGCGCGCGCTGCCGTCCGAACACGTGCTGACGCCGGTGCTCGCGCTCGCGTCGGAAAGCCTGCTCGCGGGCCTCGCGTTCACGCGTACCGTGATGTTCGTACGCCGCGACGACGGCACGTTCGCCGCGCGCCTCGGCTTCGGCCCCGGCGTCGATGCGGCGCTTGAGCGGCTGCGCTTCGACGAGCGCTTCGAGCCGGACGTCTTCCATCTCGCGATCACGAACTCGGTCGGCATCTTCATCGAGCAGGCGCAGGAACCGAAGATGGTGAAGCGCCTGCCCGCGTGGTATCTCGATGCGCTGCCCGATACGCGCGCGTTCGTGCTGCTGCCGGTGCGCGTGGGCACGACAACCGTCGGGCTGCTATACGGCGACTGGGCCGGCGCGCAACCCGCACGCAAGATCACGCAGCAGGAAATGGGCGTGCTCAACGAGCTCGCGCGGGAACTGGCCCGCTTCTTCCCGTCGTAACGTCGGCAGCCGCCGGCAGTCGGTAGCCTCGAACTGCCGGGACCATCGGGTAGGGAGAGGGGTCACCCCCTCAGCCCTCCCACACCACCGTACGTGCGGTTCCGCATACGGCGATTCATCAAGAACGCTGGAGGCGCTGCTGAGTGTCCAGCAGCGAGACCAGCCCCAAGGCGTCGAAGTAGCGCTTCGGGAAGGCCGCGTTCATGTGGCTCGCTCCTGCGCTCCACCATGGCCCTCGCCCATTGCGAGACGATTGCCATGCGCGTGCTTCCGTGAGGCCCCTTCGACGCAACATGATCGCGCGGGCACCTCGGCGTCTCGCCTGTCTCCATAGAAGGCTGCGCATTCGCCGTCTGACCCACCCGTCCAGTTCCTCCAGTGCGCCTTTGACCTCCGTGTGCCGGAAGTAGCTTATCCAGCCGCGAAGCACCGGATTTAGCGTCTCGATCGTCTGCGATACGCTACGCCCTCGACCCGGACGCATCAGTTCCCCGACCCGCGCCGTCAACCTCTTCAGGCTCTCCGCTGCGATTCGCAGCCTCGCCTGACGATGCATCGTCAGGCTGTAGCCCAGAAACTTGCGCGTCCACGGCCGGGCACACGGGCTCTTCGCCTCGTTGATTCGCAGCTTCAGCCGCTTCTCGAGAAACGCCTTCATCTGCATCAACAGCCGCTCGCCCGCCGCCTTGCTTCGAACATAGATGTTGCAGTCGTCCGCATAGCGGCAGAACGCGTGGCTGCGTCGCTCAAGCTCGCGATCCCAGTCCGTCAGCAGGATATTCGACAGTAATCGAGCCTCCACCGTCCTAATCGCGGTCCTTCATGTTCGGGCCTTCAGCTTCGCGGCCTACCATGCCCTCTGCTAATGGAATGGACGCCCCCGCCCGACGCCTCTCGACGCCAGTAACACTTCGACAACCGTGCAGATCTCCCCGGGTATTGCGCACCCACCTTCACGCTTATGCCTGTCGGATATACGCCGCGTCGGACCGTGCAAGTTTCGGGCTTTGGCTGTTTGGGCCGCCTCACCCCAACGCGTCGCCTCTTATCCGCTTCCTGTTCGTCAGGCCAGCGCTTTGCCTCCGGCTTCCTTCAGACTCGCAGTCGCCCGCGACGCCCTTGCCATTGGCTAACACTTCCCCTTGCCGGGCGTGTAGAGGACTTTCACCTCACAGTGAGTGCGCCCTGCCGGGCGCCTCAAAAGCAAACCGGCCGCAAAAAGCGGCCGGCTGCATCGTGCGACGAATCGAAACGATTACTTGAGCGTCACGGGCACGCTGAAGTACTTCTTCGCGAGGTTGTCGATCGTGCCGTCGGCCTTCAGCTCCTTCAGCGCCTGATCGAGCGCGGTCTTCAGCGCAGCGTCATTCTTGCGCAGGCCGAAGCCGACGCCCGAACCGAGGATCTCCGCATCGCTGACCGTGCCGCCGGCGAACGCGAAACCCTGGCCCTGCGGCTTCGACAGGAAGCCCTTCGAGCCGGCTTCCGAGTCCTGGAACGTCGCGTCGAGACGGCCCGACTTCAGGTCGGCGTACGCCAGGTCCTGCGTCTGGTACGGCACGACTTCGACGCCTGCCGGCGCCCACTTCTTCTTCGCGTACGCTTCCTGGATCGTGCCCTGCAGCACGCCGATGCGCTTGCCCTTCAGCGACTGCGGCGTCGGCTGCAGGCCGCTGCCCTGCTTCGCGATCAGCTGGTTCGGGATCGTGTAGATCGGATCGGTGAACGCGATCGCGTGCTTGCGCTGGTCGGTGATCGTCATGTCCGAGTTGATCGCATCGAACTTGCGTGCCTGCAGCGCGGGGATCAGCCCGTCGAAGTCGTTCTCGACCCACACGCACTTCGTCTTCAGCTTCGCGCACACCGCGTTGCCGATGTCGATGTCGAAGCCGGTCAGCTTGCCGTCGGGCGTCTTGTATTCGAACGGCGCGTACGAGGCCTCGACGCCGAACCGGATCTCCTTCTGATCCGCTGCCATCGCGCTGCCTGCCGCTACGGCCGATGCCGCCACTACCGCGTGCGCGGCCACTTTACGCCAATCCAACTTCATCTGGTGTTCTCCTCGATACTCGAATGTTCCGGAACTACGGGCGCGTGCATCATTGCAGGGTCGGATGACAACGACAATGCCGATGCCGCGCCTTGATGCGGCGCAACAGCCGCAAGGCCGCGATTGTACCAATCCGCGCGGCCCGATACGGCAAAGCGGCCACCGATACGCGATGCTGCGCTGCGGGTATCGACGGCCTCCATGCGACCCGTCGAACTTGCAAGACGCTGTCGCAAATACGCAAGCGCGACACGCGCGCCGTCTGCGCGGCATGCAGGCGTCATCGCAAAAATGAATGGACGCTGGGCGATGGGCGAGCCGCGAGTCGCCGCGGGCCGCCCGCTTGCGTATCGATCAGACGAGTGAGGCCAGCGTCTCGCGCGTCGTATCGACGACAAGCAGGCCCGCGCGCAGGCCCGGCTTCACGGCCGGATTCGGGAACACGATGCGCTCCTCGTCGTGCTTAACCGTGTAGCGGTAGTCGCCGTCCTGCGCGAGCACGGTGCCGCGCGCGAACGCGGTGAAGTTCGCGACGTCGGCCGCGACGAACAGCTCGAGCGCGTCGCTCTGCTTCGTGATCTGGTCGATCACAGTGAACACGCGCGGCAACGGCGGGGGGCCGCCCCGCGGGTGGCCGCCCCGCGGATGGCCGCCCCGCGGATGGCCGCCCCGCGCATCGACGTCACCGGGCGTTCCCGAGACCAGCTTGCGCACCGCCAGGTCGGCCGGCGCGAAGCGCGACAGGTCGTTCTGGCCGAACGGCCGCACCTTGCCGAGTTCGAGCGTGCACGCGAGCGCGCCGCACTGCTCGGCGGTGAAATGCGAATACGTGTTGCCCTTCGCGGTGTGCAGCAGCACGGCCGCGATGCGCGCGTCGCCGAGCCATTCGATCATCGCGCGCGTCGGCGGCATGCCCGTGTGCGGCAGCAGCGCAAACTGCTCGAACACCGATGCGCGGATCGCCGTGTGCATGTCGATGTGCCAGCGCACGCTGCCCGCCCGCGCAGCCGCGAAGAATTCGGCTGCCGCCGTTTCGAGCTGCATCGCGCGCGGCGCTTCGCGGCTCGCGGGCACCTGTGCGTGACGGCCGCCGAACAGGCGATTCAGATCGTCGTCGAGATAGCGCTCGCCCGCACGCATCGCCGGCACGTTGCCGAGCACGACGAGCAGCCGGCACGCGAGCGGCAGCGTGCCCGCCGCGAGATCGCGTACAAGCATCGACAGCAGCTCGATCGGCGCGGTTTCGTCACCATGCACGCCGGCCGACACGAGCACGCTCGCGCGCTCTGCTTCGTCACCCGCCGGCTCGAGTTCGAGCAGCCCGTCGCCGAGCCATTGCCACCGCACCGCACCGTCCGCGCACGCGCCGCCCTTCACGGCCGGCGTGTCGCCCGCGAGCGTGGACGCGAGAAAGTCGTCGAGCAGTGCCGTCGCCGACATGCCGTGCTCAGCGCTGGAAGTCATACAGCGACCCGACGCGCAGGATCTGCGTGAGCTCGTCGAGCGCCGTGCGCGATTCGTCGAGCAGCGTCGGATCGGCGAGATCCTCCGGCGCGAGGCGATCGCGGTAATGCTTTTCGATCCACGCGTCGAGCGACGCGAACAACGTGTCGTTCATCCACACGTTCGACGTGACGGCCGCGCGCTCCGCGTCGTTCAGCACGACGCGCAGGCGCAGGCATGCGGGGCCGCCGCCGTTCTTCATGCTTTCGCGCAGATCGAACACGAGCACGTCGCTGATCGGGCCGTTGCCGCTCGCGAGCTGGTCGAGATAGGCCGCGACGTTCGCGTTCTCGCGGCATTCCTGCGGCACGACGAGCACCTGCGAACCGTCCGTGCGCGACAACAGCTGGCTGTTGAACAGATACGACGTGACTGCGTCGTTCACGCTCACGGCCGCATCGGGCACCTCGATCACGTTCAGCCGCGCGCCGCGTGCGCCGAGCGTCGCCGTCAGCGTGTCATAGATCGCCTGCTTGTTGACGAACGCACGCTCGTGCGTGAACAGCGTGTCGCGGTTGCCGACGGAAATCACGTCGTTGTGGAACACGCCCGCGTCGATCACGTCCGGATCCTGCTGCGCGTAGACCGTCGCCGTTTCGGCCAGCCCGTGGCGCTGCGCGATCGCGCGGCTCGCCTCGAAGGTCTGGCGCGCCGGGAAGCGCTTCGGCTCCGGGCCGCGGCGGTATTCCGAGCGGCCGTACACGAAGAACTCGACGCCCGGCTTGCCGTACTCGGCGCAAAAGCGCGTATGGTTCGCCGCGCCTTCGTCGCCGAGTGCCGGCGTGCCCGTCAGCGCCTCGTGCACCGCGAAGTGCGCAGGGTCGGCGAACAGCGTCGACAGCGTGCGGCGGGTCGCTTCGTGCTCGATCGCACGATGCAGCTTGCTGCACAGGTTGGCCGGCGTGAAGTGCACGCGGCCGTCGCTCGTGTCGGCCGACGGGCTGACGGTGGCCGCGTTCGCGGTCCACATCGCCGACGCCGAACTCGCCGCGGCGAGCAACTCCGGCGCCTGCTTCGCGGCCTTCGCGATCACGTCCGCGTCCTTGCCGGAGAAGCCGAGTTCGCGCAGCAGGCGCAGCGACGGCCGCTCCTGCGGCGGCAGCACGCCTTGTGCGAAACCGAGATCCGCGAGCTGCTTCATCTTGCGCAGCCCCTGCTTCGCCGCGGCCTTCGGGTTCGCGGCCGATTTCTCGTTGTTGAGCGACGCCACGTTGCCGAACGACAGCCCGGCGTAGTTGTGGGTCGGGCCGACGAGTCCGTCGAAATTGGCTTCTTGTGCGTTCATCGTCGTTCCCTCGATCAGAAATGCAGGCCCGGCGACAGGCTCGCGGGCAAAGTCAGTTGGGTGCTTTCCACCGACGCCATCGGATACGCGCAATAGTCGGCCGCGTAGTACGCGCTCGGCCGATGGTTGCCCGAGCGGCCCGTGCCGCCGAACGGCGCGGCAGACGATGCGCCGTTGGTCGGACGGTTCCAGTTGACGATCCCCGCACGGATCGCGCGACGGAAGTGCGTCCATGCGTTCTCGTCGTCGGCGAGCAGGCCGGCGGACAGGCCGAAAGCCGTGTCGTTCGCACGCTCGATCGCTTCGTCGAATGTCGCGTAGCGGACGATCTGCGCGAGCGGGCCGAAGTGCTCTTCGTCGGGCAGGTTCGCCACGCCGGTCACGTCGATGATCGATGCATTCACGAAACCGAGGCGCGGGTCGCGCTGCGTCATCCCGATGATCGGCTTCGCGCCCTGCTCGATCAGGCGCGACTGCGCGTCGACGAGCTTCGCGGCCGCGCGTGCCGAGATCACCGCGCCCATGAACGGCTGCGGATCGGCATCGAACACGTCGGCGGTGATCTTCGACGTGACGTCGGCAAAGCGGGCGAGGAAGCGGTCGCCGAACGCGCCCTGGGGCACGAAGATGCGGCGTGCGCACGTACAGCGCTGGCCGGCCGACAGGAAGGCCGACTGGATCGCGTGATGCACGGCCGCGTCGACGTCCTCGACTTCGCCGATCACGAGCGGGTTGTTGCCGCCCATCTCGAGTGCGAGCACGATCTCCGGACGGCCGCCGAACTGCTTGTGCAGCAGCGTGCCGGTGTCCGAGCTGCCCGTGAAGAACAGCCCGTCGATCTGGCGGTGATTGGCGAGCGCGATACCGGTGTCCTTCTCGCCCTGCACGAGGTTCAGCACGCCGGCCGGCAGCCCGGCTTCGCGCCACACCTCGACCGTCGCGCGCGCGACGCCCGGTGCGAGCTCCGACGGCTTGAACACGACAGTGTTGCCTGCGATCAGCGCCGGCACGATATGGCCGTTCGGCAAGTGGCCGGGGAAGTTGTACGGGCCGAACACGGCCACGACGCCGTGCGGGCGATGGCGCAGCACCGCGACGCCGTCGGCCATGTCCTGGCGCTTCTCGCCGGTACGCTCCTGATAGGCCTGGATCGAGATGCCGACCTTCGCGGCCATCGCGGCGACTTCGGTGCGCGCTTCCCACAGCGGCTTGCCCGTCTCGCGGCCGATCGCGGTGGCGATCGCTTCCTTGCGCTCCGTGAGCAGCGCCGCGAAGCGCTTGACGATCTCGCAGCGGGCTTCGAAGTCGAGTGCCGACCAGCCGGCGAAGGCGCGGCGCGCGCTCGCGACCGCACGGTCGACGTCGGCAGCCGACGCACTGCCGCCCTGCCACGCGATTTCGTCGGTGCCGGGGTTGCGCGAAGCGAACGCGGGGCCCGAGCCTGCGACCCAGGCGCCGTCGATGAAGAGTTCCGTCATGATTCGTTTATCCCTGTTTGACTTTGAGCGGCAGCACGCGGACCGGATCGCCGGCCTTCACGTCGAGCGCGACGGCATCGTCGGCCGACAGCACGAACGAGCCGTTTGCGACCACACCCGGCGCAACGCCGACGCGGAAATCGTCCAGCGACGTGTTCGACACGAGCGACTTCGGCGGATGGCCGTCCCGTGCGTCGTCACCGGCATCGGGCACGCCGATCGCGACCGGCACGACGACGCTCTCGCGCACCGTGCGCAGGTCGTTGATGTGGCATTCGAGCACCGGGCCCGCGTCGAAGATGTCGACGTGGTTCTGGTAGCGCAGCCCTTCCGCTTCGAGCATCTTGCGCGCCGGCAGCGTGTCGCGGTGCGTAACGCCGACCGCGTCCTGCGCGTCCTGCGGCAGCAGGTCGACGTACACCGGATAGCGCGGCATCAGTTCCGCGAGGAACGACTTGCGGCCGTGCGAGCTCAGGTAGTCCGCTGCATTGAAATCGATCTGGTAGAAGTGCGAACCGACTGCGCGCCAGAACGGCGACGTGCCGTCTTCGTCGAAGTGGCCGCGCAGTTCCGCGCAGATGCGTTCCGGGAAGCGGTCGCGGAACTGCGCGATGAACATGAAGCGCGAGCGCGACAGCAGGCCGCCGACGCCGCCCGTGCGATAGCGCGGACTCAGGAACAGCGAGCACACTTCCGCGTAGCCCGTCAGATCGTGCGAGATGTTCAGCGCGGACATCCGCGTCCACACGCCGAGCTCCTGGCTCGCGTGCACGACCGTGCTCACGCGATAGTTGTAGAACGGCTGTTCGAGACCGACCTGCGTCTCGATCCCGCACACGCCCGCGATATCTCCCGTCGTCGATTCTTCCATCACGAAGAAGTAGCCGGCTTCGCCCGGCGCGGCGTTGCCCTCGAGCGTGCGCCGCGAGCGTTCGATGCGCGCGGCAAGCGCATCGCGGTCGGGCTTGAACGTGGTCAGGCCCGGTCCGGTTTCCTTCGCGAGCGACACGAGCGCGTCGACGTCGCCCGTTTGTACGACCCGAACGACGATCATGCTGCGTCTCCCTTCAAATCTTCATCGTCGCGGCGGTGCAGCGGCACGCAGCGCACGACATCGCCATCCTTGACATCGAGTGCCGCGCGCACGTCGCCGGCCAGCGGGGCATCGACCGTGTCGCCCGGCAGGTCGGCCAGCACGCAGCGGAACGATTCGCCGCTGCCGGTCGACACCAGGTACGCCACATCGCCCTGCTGGCGTGCGGCTTCGCGCACCGTGCGCTCCGCGCCGTGCTTCACGCACGACGTGCGGTCGACCTGTGCGGTCAGCACCGGGCCCGCGTCGAAGATGTCGACGAAGCGATCCGGCTCGAAGCCTTCCTCGAGGTGGATGTCGTACGCGAGCAGCGCCGTTTCGTTCGGCTCGCCGAGCACGCGCTGCGCGGCTTCCGGCAGCAACGGCACGTAGAGCGGATACGCGGGCATCACTTCCGCGATGAACGTGCGGCTGCGGCCGCCCGATGCGATATCGACATCGGTGAAGTTGCGGCCGAAGAACTTGCGGCCCACCGCTTCCCAGAACGGCGATGCCCCCGTGCTGTCGCTCACGCCGAGCAGCAGCGTGAACACTTCCGGCGTGAAGCGGCGGCGGTTCGCGGCGATGTACATCATCCGCGCACGCGAGATCAGGTGCGCGGCCGCGTCGCCGCGCAGCGACGGATCGACGTAGAAGCCCGCCAGCCGGCTCTTGCCGGTCAGCTCGTGCGACATCGTGAGCGCGTGGATCTTCCGGTTCACGTGCAGCTCGCGCGACGCGTGAATCAGTGCGTCGTTGCGGAACGCGTAGAACGGTTCCGAATAGCCGGCCGCGGCCACGATGCTCGCCGTGCCGAGCAGTTTGCCCGTCGACGAATCCTCGAGCACGAAGAGGTAGAACTCTTCGCCGGCGAAGTCGACGTCCGCGCGAAACGAATCCTCGGAGAGCGCCACACGCGCTTCGAGCGCCGCGCGGTCGTGCGGCAGCGAGTGCAGGACCGGCTGCGCGGTGCGCGCCATGTGCGCGAGCGCATCGAGATCCGTGAGTTTGCCGGGGCGAACAAATAGCATCGTCGTTCCTGTTCTGCGGTGGGTGCGCGATCAGCGCGCGGTGGCTTCCTGGGCTGCGAGCACCTGTTCGACCGCCTTCTCGAAGCGCTTCATGCCTTCGTCGAGCAGGTCGAACGGAATCACGAGCGACGGGACGAAGCGCAGCACGTTCGGGCCGGCGATCAGCATGATCAGGCCGTGCTCGGCGGCGGCGGTGACGAAGTCCTTCGCGCGGCCGTCGAATGCGGCGGTGAGTTCCGCGCCGACCAGGAGGCCCTTGCCGCGGATGTCCTTGAAGATGCCGAAGCGTGCGTTGATGCGTTCGAGCGCGCCCTTCAGTCGCACGCTGCGTTCGCGCACGCCTTCGAGCAGTGCCGGGTCGCCGATCAGTTCGACGACCTTGTCGGCGATGGCCGATGCGAGCGGGTTACCGCCGTACGTCGTGCCGTGCACGCCGACCTTGAAGTGGGCGGCCAGTTCGTTCGTCGTCAGCATCGCGCCGATCGGGAAGCCGTTGCCGAGCGCCTTTGCGGTCGTCAGGATATCCGGTGTGACGCCCGTGTCCATGTATGCGTAGAACTGGCCCGTGCGGCCGACGCCCGTTTGCACTTCGTCGAAGATCAGCAGCGCGCCGTGGGCGTCGCATGCTTCGCGCAGTGCCTTCAGGAACGCCGGATCGGCCGGGATCACGCCGCCTT
Source organism: Burkholderia sp. WTPI3 (assembly GCF_021483755.1). NCBI lineage: Bacteria > Pseudomonadati > Pseudomonadota > Betaproteobacteria > Burkholderiales > Burkholderiaceae > Burkholderia > Burkholderia sp. WTPI3. Next base: position 33,811 of record NZ_JAGIXF010000069.1, read on the forward strand.
CGCCCTGAACCGGCTCGACGATCACCGCGCACGTTTGCGGGCCGATTGCGGCCTTCGCGGCTTCGATGTCGTTGAACGGCAGGTGCTTGATGCCGGCCGGCACCGGGCCGAAGCCTTCCGAGTACTTCGGCTGGCCGCCGACGCTGACCGTGAAGAACGTGCGGCCGTGGAACGACTGCACGAACGACACGATTTCGTACTTGTCGGCGCCATGGCGATCGAATGCAACGCGGCGTGCCAGCTTCAGTGCGGCTTCGTTCGCTTCCGCGCCCGAGTTCGCGAAGAATGCGCGATCGGCGAAGGTCAGCGATTCGAGGCGCTTGGCGAGGCGCAGCACCGGCTCGTTCGTGTAGCCGTTGCCGATGTGCCAGAGCTTGCGGCTTTGTTCATCCAGGACCTTCAGCAGTTCCGGGTGGCCGTGGCCCAGCGACGTCACTGCGATGCCGCAGGCGAAATCCACGTATTCGCGGCCGGCGGTGTCCCACACGCGGGAGCCCTCTGCACGGTCCGGCACGAACGGCGCGGGGGAAAATACCGGCACCATCACTTCGTCGAATGTCTGGCGGGTCACGGTCGAGGTCGTCATGGTCGTTCCTTTCGGTTTCGTAAGAGGGTTCAACAGGATCAAGTTTAGGTAAGGGTGACGCAAGCGTCTTGCAGATTTGCGACGGGTTCTATCGGAAGCGGATAGTGCGCTTTTATTTTGCCTTTTTGGCGGTTGGGTGGTCCGTCCGCGTTTTTCGTGAAGCACCTGCGATCGTATCGGTCCATTAGCGTCGCCCCTGCGCGGGGCGGCGGTTACTTTTCTTTGTCTTGCCAAAGAAAAGTAACCAAAAGAAAGGCGCTGTGAGAACGCATGATCTCCCGGTGCCATGGCCGCCGAAGTGGTACTCGCCTAAGTGTCCGCGCCAGTCAGGAACCCGGAGTGGTCCGCGCAATGGTTCCGACACCTCCCACTACCCAACACTAGCTCCGTCCTCGCTACGCTCGACTGCAAGGTACTTCAGTCGCGATTCATGCGCCCAGATCCAGCCCCACCAATCGGTTCGCCAAAGCAGTACGAGAGGCGCGCCGCACCGTGAAATTTCGATGCACCGGAATCAATGCCATCCTCGATACGATTGTCGAAACCCATCGAGCGATGACGCAAAGATGAAGGATATGGACCTATCGGCCGAACGCAGCAAGGACGGAGCTAGCAAGCGGTATAGCGCTTTGTTGGGTATGTTGGATAGGGGATGGTGCGGAACCATTGCGCGGACCACTCCGGGTTCCTGACTGGCGCGGACACTCAGGCGAGGGCCACTTCGTGGACCATGGCACCGGGAGATCGTGCGTTCTCACGGCGCCTTTCTTTTGGTTACTTTTCTTTGGCAAGACAAAGAAAAGTAACCGCCGTCCCGCGCAGGGGCGACGCTAATGGACCGATACGATCGCAGGTGCTTCACGAAAAACGCGGACGGACTGACCTGCCCCCTTCAATCGGGCCAATGGGCTTCTAGCAAAGTCCCTTTAAACCAGCTCCT
>NZ_JAGIXF010000007.1:0-132279 GCF_021483755.1 Burkholderia sp. WTPI3
ATCGGCCAGTTCCTTGCGGCCGTAGCCGACGTTCACGCACCAGAGGCCGGCCATCCCGTCGATCACCTTGTTGCCGTCCGAGTCCCACAGGTAGACGCCGTCGGCCTTCACGATCACGCGGCTGCCCGCGCGGTTCAGCGCACCCATGTCGGAAAACGGGTGGATGTGATGCGCGGCGTCGAGCGCGCGGTATTCGGCGGTCGGCCGAGCGGCGACGGATTCGTTTCGTTCGGTCATGTTCCCTCCGCAAGACGATGCGGCACGCTCATACGTGCAGCAAAAGATGCCTGCGCTCCCACGAACTGATCACGCGGAAGAACGCTTCGTACTCGGTATCCTTCAACGCCAGATACGCCTTCACGAACTTGTCGCCGAGAATGCCGGCGAGCGGCGTGCACGCTGCCATCAGCGAGATGCCCTCCTCCAGATTGCGCGGCAACTGATACGGCAGGTCGTAGCCGTCCGACGCGATCGGCTCGGTGGGTGCGAGGTTCTGCGTGAGGCCGAGATAGCCGGCGGCGAGCGTCGCCGCGAACGCCAGATACGGATTGCAGTCGACACCCGGAATCCGGTTCTCGATGCGCCGCGCGACCGGCGCCGACTGCGGGATGCGAAAACCGACCGTACGGTTGTCGTAGCCCCACTGCACGTTGATCGGCGCGGCCATGAAGCGCGACAGCCGGCGGTACGAGTTGATGTACGGCGCGAAGATCGGCATCAGCGCGGGCGTGTATTTCTGCAGCCCCGCGAGATAGCTGTGGAACATCGGCGACACGGCACCGCCTTCGTCGGCGAACAGGTTATGCCCCGTGCGTGCATCGGCCAGGCTCTGGTGGATATGCATCGCGGAGCCCGGCTCGTTTTCCATCGGCTTGGCCATAAACGTCGCGTACATGTTGTGACGCAGCGCCGCCTCGCGCACCGTGCGCTTGAACAGGAACACCTGGTCGGCCAGCGACAGCGCGTCGCCATGCACGAAATTGATCTCCATCTGCGCGGCGCCGACTTCGTGAATCAGCGTCTCGATATCGAGGCCCTGCATCTCGCAGTATTCGTAGATGTCCTCGAACAGCGGATCGAATTCGTTGACGGCCTCGATCGAATACGACTGGCGGCCGGTTTCCGCACGGCCAGTGCGCCCGATCGGCGGACGCAACGGCAAATCGGGATCGGCGTTCATGTCGACCAGGTAGAACTCGAGCTCGGGCGCGACCACCGGCCTCCAGCCCTTCGCCTTGTACAGATCCAGCACGCGGCGCAGCACGTAGCGCGGCGAGATTTCGACGGGCGAGCCGTCGAAGTGCACGCAATCGTGAATCACCTGCGCGGTCGGATCGACGGCCCACGGGATCAGGCAGATCGTCGACGGATCGGGCACGCACACCATGTCGGGATCGGTCACGCCGGTCAGCGTGCCGTCCTCCGGATAGTCGCCGGTGACGGTCTGCACCATCACGGCCTGCGGCAGGCGCATCGATTCGCCAGACTCGAATTTGTTGCGCGGAATGATCTTGCCGCGCGCGATGCCCGCCATGTCGGGAATGATCGCCTCGACTTCCGTGATGCGGTGCTGACGCAGGAACTCGCTCAGTTCGGGTTGCATGATCGGCCTCGTTCAGTCGATGTCGGATGCGGCCGGCGACGGCATGGCGCCGCCTGCCGCATGAATGCGATGCGTCATGCGCGCGCGGCACGCCGCACCGAATGCCGCGAAGATGTCGCGCGACAGCGGTTGCTCCGCGAAACGCCATTCGGGATGCCACTGCACGCCGAGCACGAACGCGCGCGCGCCGCGCACGCTGACGGCCTCGATCAGGCCATCGGGGGCGCTCGCCTCGATCGCGAGGCCCGCACCGAGCCGCGCGATGCCCTGGTCGTGCAGCGAATTGACCATCGCGTCGTGCGCACCGCGCGCCACGCGTTGCAACAGCCCGCCCGGCGCAAGCTGCACACGGTGTGCGGGGCCGTACTGCCGCTCGAGGGGGGCGCCCATGCCCTCGCGGTGATCGTCGAAACCCGGGCTCGCATGCAGCCGCTGATGCAGCGTGCCGCCATAGGCGACGTTCAGCTCCTGCATGCCGCGGCAGATCGCGAGCACGGGCACGCCCGCGTCGATCGACGCGCGGATAAGCGGCAACGCGGTCGCATCGCGCGCGGGATCGTGCAGCGTGTCGGGCGTGCTGGCCGGACCGCCGTAATGATGCGGCTCGACGTTCGAATAGCTGCCGGTCAGCAGCAGCCCGTCGATCGACGCGACGATCGCATCGGCGGGCTGCCGCGCGCCGAGCGCGGGCAGCACGAACGCCAGCGCGCCGGCGCCGTCGACGAGCGCGACGAGGTACTTCTCGCCTGCCGTGTGGTTCGGATGGGCGCCGCGCATGATGCGATCGGCGGTGACGGCTACGATCGGGCGCGCGCGCATCGTCGCCTCCGCGGTAAGCGCGCGACGTATGCCTGCGCGCAGGACGAGGAAAACCCGCGCCGGCGCGGCACGCGCCCATGCGCGATGCTGCCGTGCGATCGGTACGGCAACGTGCGGTGCGGCCCGAAGCGCAAGCGTGAAACGACGCTAGGGTAACAACGACGCGCTGCCGTCGCACTGCACGGCACTGAACACGTACGCGGTCACGAGGTTGAAGCGGCGCAGGCCGCGATGGAACACAGCGAAGAAACGAGGCTCGCATGGAAGGGCGGTGCGCGTGCCGCGATCTGCAGGCCGGATGGGCCCGGCTTGATGCGGCGCGCCCGCCGACGGACTTCGGGTCCGACGTATCGTAGGGCTGGCGGCTTTCACGATCGTACTCGACTGACTGATGAAGGCAGGACACGTGTCGCGATGAAACGGGAGCGGCAATGCCGCACGGCGACACGTCGGCAAGATGTCTCGCAACGGATTCCGGCACGGTACGGCGATGATCGACGCCGTCTGCACCAGTGTGTGCGCGACGACTTCCTGACATTCAGCTTATATCACCTGAAAATTGCGTCAAATTTTCAGGTGTCGAATCCGACATCGATCAGACGAAAAAAAACGGCATCGACCGGGCGGGTCGATGCCGTTTTGTGCGCTGCGTCGGCGCGTGCAGCCTGCGCCGGCGGGACACGCCGCGAGGCTGCCTCGCGCCGCCGCACGCGTGCCGATGGCTCAACGATGCGCGAGCGCGGTTTCGACGAGCGTCTGCAGCAGCGGCACGATTTGCGCGGCGCGCGCTTCGTCGTATGTGTACGGACGCACCTCTTCCATGTACGTGATCTGCGACAGTTCGAGCTGCACGGCTTCGACGCCGGTCTCGGGCACGCCGTAGTGACGCGTGATGTAGCCGCCCTTGAAGCGCCCGTTCGCGACGGCCGTATAGCCGCCATGCGCGCTCACGCACGCAGCCAGCGCCTCGGCCAGGCCGGGCGCCGCGCTCGCGCCGCTCGACGTGCCGAAGTTGAAGTCCGGCAGGCGCCCGTCGAAGAAACGCGGCACATGCGAGCGGATCGAATGCGCTTCCCACACGAGCACGCGCCCGTACTCGCGCTTCAGGCGCGCGATCTCGCCTTGCAGCGCGTCGTGATACGGACGCCAGTAGCGATCGCGACGGCGCATGATCTCGTCGTTGCCGGGCAGCGCGTTCGCCAGATACAGCGGCACCTTGTCGAACGTGTCGACCGGCACGAGCCCGGTCGTGTCCTGCCCCGGATACAGGTTCTCGTTGTCGGGCGGACGGTTCAGGTCGACGACGTAACGCGCGTGCGACGGCACGAGGATCGATGCGCCGAGCTTCGCCGCGAACCCGTACAGCCGCTCGAGATGCCAGTCGCAATCGTCGACGAAGCGCGCGTCGGGCGTCATCGTCGCGGCAATGTCGTCGGGAATATGCGTGCCAGCGTGCGGAATCGAGATCAGCAGCGGCAGCGTGCCCTGCTTCAGCGTGAATACAGCCGGTTGTTCAGTCATGTCGCTTCACCGTAAAAGTCTGCCGGCGCACGCGGACGGCGTACGCCGGATGTTGCACGTTCAGCGCAGCAGTTGCGCCAGCGCGGCGCGATAGTCGGCGTACGCAACGGCTTCGTCGCGATGGCGGCGGCCGCTCACGACGCACTCGCCGCCCGTGTAGACGTCGCGCACCGGCGTGTCGCCGTGCTCGGCGAACACCGCGCCCGACAACCAGGACGCGCTGTCGTGTTCGGCGATCGCCGGATGATCGGGATCGAGCACGAGCCAGTCGGCGCGAGCGCCTTCGCGCAGCGCGCCGATGCGCCGCCCGCTTGCCTGCGCACCGCCCGCGAGCGACGCATCGAACAGACGGTCAGCGACATGCGCCTGCGTGTCGCTCGCCAGCACGTTGCGCGCGCGATGCACGAGCCGCTGCCCGTATTCGAGCAGGCGCAGCTCCGAGCGCCAATCAACCGACGCATGGCTGTCGGAACCGACGCCGATCACGCCGCCCTGTGCGAGATAGTCGACGGCCGGGAACACGCCGTCGCCGAGGTTCGCTTCGGTCGTCAGGCACAGGCCCGCCACCGCACGGCGCTTCGCGAGCGCCGCCGTTTCGGCCGCATCGACGTGCGTCGCGTGCACGAGGCACCAGCGCGCATCGACGTCGAAGCGATCGAGCAGCCATTGCACGGGACGTGCGCCGTAGGCGCGCACGCAGTCGTCCACTTCGGCCGTCTGCTCGGCGATATGGATGTGCACCGGCGCGTCGTCGGGCAAGCCTTCGAGCAGCGCGCGCAGCCCGTTCTGGGACACCGCGCGCAGCGAGTGCGGCGCGACGCCGTAGCGCAGCCCGCCATGCTCGGGCGCGACTCGGCGCATCGCATCGAGCAGCTCGAGCAGCCCGTCCGGCGTGTTAATGAAGCGGCGCTGGTCGTCACGCGGCGGCTTGTTGCCGAAGCCGGCGAACTGGTACGACACCGGCAGCATCGTGATGCCGATGCCGGCCGAGCGCGCCGCGTCGATCACGCGCGTGCCGAGTTCCGCGATCTGCGGATAGCGCGAGCCGTCCTGCGTGTGGTGCACGTAGTGGAACTCGCACACCGACGTGTAGCCGCACTTGAGCATCTCGACGTACAGCCAGCGCGCGATCGCCGCGAGTGCATCGGGCGTGATCTTCAGCGCGAAGCGGTACATCAGGTCGCGCCAGCTCCAGAAACTGTCGGCGGGATTCGCGCGGTATTCGGTGAGCCCCGCCATCGCGCGCTGGAACGCGTGCGAATGCAGGTTCGGCATGCCGGGCAGCACCGGCCCGGCCGCGCGCGCGACGCCTGCCGGCGCGTCGGTGTCGGGCGTCACGCCGGTCAGCGTGCCGGCCGCGTCCCAGCGCAGCAGCACGTTGCGGCGCCAGCCATCGGGAAGGTATGCGTGATCCGCGAACAACGTCATTTCGGTCATCGTCAGTCTCGATTCGTCCAGGGCTAGCCGTTCGTTCGGCGAAACACGGTCGTACCGCCGCGCACGACCTGCTCGCACAGCGGTCGGCCGATCCAGTAAGCGAGCTCCGACAGCGAGCCGGCCGACCAGACCGCGAAGTCTGCCTGGCGACCGGCTTCGAGCACGCCATGGCGATCCGCGCGGCCGAGCGCCGCGGCCGCATGGCCCGTCACGCCCTGCAGTACCTCGGGCACCGTCATGCGGAACAGCGTGCAGCCCATGTTCATCGTCAGCAGCAGCGATTCGAGCGGTGACGTGCCGGGATTGTGATCGGTCGCGAGCGCGATCGGCACACCGTGCTTGCGCAGCAGGTCGATCGGCGGCAATTGCGTTTCGCGGATGAAGTAGTACGCGCCGGGCAACAGCACGGCGACCGTGCCGGCCGCCTTCATGGCCTCGATGCCGGCTTCGTCGAGAAATTCAAGGTGATCGGCGGACAGCGCGCGGTAACGCGCGGCCAGTGCGGTGCCACCCGCGTTCGACAGCTGTTCCGCATGCAGCTTCACCGGCAAGCCGCGCCGCGTCGCGGCCTCGAATACGCGCTCGGTTTGCGCGAGCGAAAAGCCGATGCGTTCGCAGAACACGTCGACCGCGTCGACGAGCCCTTCGTCGGCCAGCGCCGGCAGCATGCGTTCGCACACTTCGTCGATGTATTCGTCCGCGCGGCCCGCATATTCCGGCGGCAGCGCGTGCGCGCCGAGGAACGTGGTGTAGACCGCGACCGGGAAGCGCTCGCCCAGCTGGCGCGCGACGCGCAGCATCTTGCGTTCGCTCGCGAGGTCGAGCCCGTAGCCCGACTTGATCTCGATCGCGGTCACGCCTTCGGCGAGCAGCGGCTGCAGGCGTGCGGCGGCCTGCACGAACAGCGTCGTCTCGTCGGCCGCGCGCGTCGCGCGCACCGTCGATACGATCCCGCCGCCCTGCCGCGCGATCTCCTCGTAGCTGACGCCCGCGAGGCGCTGCGCGAACTCGTCGGCGCGCGTGCCGCCGTACACGAGGTGCGTGTGGCAGTCGACGAGGCCCGGCGTCACCCACGCGCCGTGCAAATCCTCGCGCTGCCAGTGCGCATAACCGTGCGGCAGCGCGGAGAGCGCACCGAGCCACGCGATCGTACCGGTTTCGTCGACGGCCATCGCCGCGTCGTCGATCGTCTCGTCGGGATGGCCGTGCGGACACAGCCTCAGGTGATGCCAGACAGTCGGTTTCATGCGTTCAGTCTCGTTCGCCGACGGTGAGCGACACGACGAGCAGCGCGCCGCCTCCGCTCACGACGACGTCAAGCGCACGCCGCGGCTCGTCGAGCCGCAGCGTGTCCATTTCTTGCAGCGCGTAGTGCGCGCCGTCGATCTCGACGCCGACCGCACCGGTCGCGCAAAACAGCAGCACGGTATCGGCACGCTCGACACGGTGTGTGCCTTCGGGCCACACGTCGACCGACCCGCGCGCAGCCGAACGGCGCGTCATCAGGTTGAAGTCGCGCGTCGCGCCGTCGTGCAGCGTCGCGTCGATCGCCGCTTCGCCCGCGAAATCCGCGCGCGCGAGCGGCACGTCGAGCACGTGCTTCACACCGCCCGCTTCCGCGAGCGTCATGCCCGCGCCGGACAGCAGCACGAGCGTGCGGTCGATGCCGTCGAAACGCGAGAACGGCCCGGCCGCGCCGACGTCAGCGACGCTCACGCGCCATGCGAACGTATCGAGCGCGGCGCCCGGTGGGAACGCGCCGATTTCGCGCGTCACGCCGCCGCCGTTCTTCCACGGCGACGCGACGAGATCCGCCGCGCGGATCATCGTCGCGTTCACCGGCGCCTGGTCGAGCGCCGTCATGCTCAGCGGCCGAGCATCGGCAACTTCAGGCCGGCTTCGCGGGCCGTCTGCTGCGCGAGTTCGTAGCCGGCATCCGCATGGCGCATCACGCCCGTCGCCGGATCGTTCAGCAGCACGCGACCGAGACGCTCGTGCGCATCGGCGGTGCCATCGGCGACGATCACGACGCCCGAGTGCTGCGAAAAGCCCATGCCGACGCCGCCGCCATGGTGCAGCGACACCCACGATGCGCCGCCTGCGGTGTTCAGCAGTGCGTTCAGCAGCGGCCAGTCGCTCACGGCGTCCGAACCGTCCTTCATCGATTCCGTCTCGCGGTTCGGGCTCGCGACCGAACCCGTGTCGAGGTGGTCGCGGCCGATCACGATCGGGGCCTTCAGTTCGCCGTTCTTCACCATCTCGTTGAACGCCTGGCCGAGGCGATAGCGATCCTTCACGCCAACCCAGCAGATGCGTGCCGGCAGGCCCTGGAACGCGATGCGCTCGCGTGCCATGTCGAGCCAGTTGTGCAGGTGCGGATCGTCGGGGATCAGCTCCTTCACCTTCTGGTCGGTCTTGTAGATGTCTTCCGGATCGCCCGACAGCGCGACCCAGCGGAACGGACCCTTGCCTTCGCAGAACAGCGGGCGGATGTACGCCGGCACGAAGCCCGGGAAGTCGAACGCGTTCTCGACGCCCATTTCCAGCGCCATCTGGCGGATGTTGTTGCCGTAGTCGAGCGTCGCCGCGCCACGCTCCTGCAGATCCAGCATCGCCTGCACCTGGACGGCCATCGACTGCTTCGCGACCTTCACGATGCTCTGCGGATCGACCTTCTGCGCCTCGCGCCATTGCGCGACGGTCCAGCCTTGCGGCAGGTAGCCGTTGATCGGGTCGTGCGCGCTCGTCTGGTCGGTCACGCAATCCGGCGTGATGCCGCGCTTGACGAGTTCCGGGAACACGTCGGCCGCGTTGCCGAGCAGACCGACCGACACCGGCTTGCCGGTGCGCTTCGCTTCCTCGATCATGCCGAGCGCCTCGTCGAGCGTCGTCGCCTTCTTGTCGACGTAGCGCGTCTTCAGACGGAAGTCGATGCGCGTCTCGTCGCATTCGACCGCGATCATCGAGAAGCCGGCCATCGTCGCTGCCAGCGGCTGCGCGCCGCCCATGCCGCCGAGACCGCCCGTCAGGATCCAGCGGCCGGACGGATCGCCGTTGAAGTGCTGGTTCGCGACCGAGAAGAACGTTTCATAGGTGCCCTGCACGATGCCCTGGCTACCGATGTAGATCCAGCTGCCGGCCGTCATCTGACCGTACATCATCAGGCCCTTGCGGTCGAGTTCGTGGAAGTGATCCCAGGTCGCCCAGTGCGGCACGAGGTTCGAGTTCGCGAGCAGCACGCGCGGCGCATCCTTGTGCGTGCGGAACACGCCGACCGGCTTGCCCGACTGAATCAGCAGCGTTTCGTTCTCTTCGAGATCCTTCAGCGACGCGAGGATCTGGTCGTAGCACTCCCAGTTGCGCGCCGCGCGGCCGATCCCGCCGTACACGACGAGTGCGTGCGGGTGCTCTGCGACTTCCGCGTCGAGGTTGTTCTGGATCATCCGGTAGGCCGCTTCGGCCAGCCAGGTCTTGCAGACCTTCTCGCTGCCGCGCGGTGCGCGGATCGTGCGCGTCGGATCGAGACGGGGATCGATGTGTTTCGGATGGTTCATGACGACTGCTCCCGAGGGAAAGTGAATATCAATAAGGAATCAGAAATGCCCGGTGAAGCGATAACGGCTGCCGGGATGCCACAAATTCGCCACCGAGGCGACGACGCCCTGCGACCAGGTACGCCGATGTAAAACCAGACACGGTTCGACGTCGTCCATCCGCAACTGCTCGCGCCGCTCGGGCGCCGGAGCCGCCGCTTCGATCCGGTACTCGACGCGCTGCAGCGGTGCCGCGCGCATCAGGTACAGGTTCGGCGTCGTATTCGTGAAATCCTGCTCGGCATAATCCGGCGCGACCGCCGGATTCACCCACCGTTCTTCGAGCTGGACGGGTTCGTCGTTCTCGAAGTGCAACACCTGCGAATGAAACAGCTTCGCGCGCACGGCCACCTGCATCTCGTCGGCGAGCGCCTCGTCGGCGCGGATCGTCTCGAGGCCCAGCACGCTGGCGTGATACGCATGCCCGCGCGCGCCGACCTCCTCCGAAATGCTGCGGATCGCAACCAGCGTCGACTCGTACTTCGGCCGCGCGACGTAGGTGCCGGCGCCCTTCATGCGCGTCAGCACCTGCTCGGCCGTCAACTCGCGCAACGCGCGGTTGACGGTCATGCGCGCGACCTTGAACTCGCGGGCCAGTTCGTTCTCGGAGGGCACCTGGTCGCCCTCCGCCCACTCGCCGGCGTGAATGCGGCCCAGGATGAAATCCTTGATCTCCTGGTAGACCGGCGCACTCATGGGCTTACTGTTCCGATGCGAACGAGAACGGCGCGACCTTCGCGAACGCGCGCTCGCCGACGAGCTTCGCGATCGCGGCGATGTCCGGTGCGAAGTAGTGGTCGAGTTCGTAGTGCGCAACCTTGCCGCGGATCGTCTCCATCACCGGCGCGAGCTTCGGGCTCGTGTGATATGGCGCGCGCAGGTCGACACCCTGGGCCGCGGCCAGCAGTTCGATCGCGAGGATGTGCTTCGTGTTGTCCGCGATGTCGGCGAGCTTGCGCGCGGCGAACGTCGCCATCGACACGTGGTCTTCCTGGTTCGCCGAGGTCGGCAGCGAGTCGACCGAGGCGGGATGGGCGAGCGTCTTGTTTTCCGATGCCAGTGCGGCAGCCGTCACGTGGGCGATCATGAAGCCCGAGTTCACGCCGCCGTCCTTCACGAGGAACGGGGGCAGGCCCGACAGCGTCGCATCGATCAGCAGCGCGATGCGGCGTTCGGCCAGCGCGCCGATTTCCGAGGCGGCGAGCGCGAGGTTGTCGGCCGCGAACGCAACGGGTTCAGCGTGGAAGTTGCCGCCCGACAGCACTTCGCCGGTATCCGGGAAGATCAGCGGGTTGTCCGACACGGCGTTCGCTTCGACGAGCAGCACGGCGGCCGCGTGACGCATCTGGTCCAGACACGCCCCCATCACCTGCGGCTGGCAGCGCAGGCTGTACGGATCCTGCACCTTGTCGCAGTCGCGATGCGACTGGTTGATCGGCGAGCCTTCGAGCAGGTCGCGGTACGCCGCTGCCGCATCGATCTGGCCTCGATGGCCGCGCAGTTCGTGGATGCGTGCGTCGAACGGCTTCACCGAGCCGGCTGCCGCGTCGACCGACAGCGCACCGGCGACGAGCGCGGTGCGGTACAGGTCTTCAATCGCGAACATGTTGTCGAGCGCCAGTGCGGTCGATGCCTGCGTGCCGTTCAGCAGCGCGAGGCCTTCCTTCGCCTGCAGCGTCAGCGGCGCGAGGCCAGCGACACGCAGACCGTCGAGCGCGCTGGCGCGCTCGCCGCGGATGAACACTTCACCGACGCCGAGCAGCACGGCCGACATGTGCGCGAGCGGCGCGAGATCGCCCGATGCGCCGACCGAGCCCTTCACCGGGATCAGCGGCAGCACGTCGGCGTTGAACAGCGTGATCAGCGCGTCCATCACTTCGCGACGGATACCCGAGTGGCCGCGGCCGAGGCTCGACAGCTTCAGCGCCATCAGCAGGCGCACCGACGAGCGCGCCATCGGCTCGCCCACGCCGACGGCGTGGGACAGCACCAGGTTCTTCTGCAGCAGCTCGAGCTGGTCGTGCGGGATGTGCGTGCTGGCCAGGCGGCCGAAGCCCGTGTTGATGCCGTATGCCGGCTCGCCCTTCGCGGCGATGTCGGCGACGGCCTTCGCGCCGGCGTCGATCTTCGCGAAGCTCGCCGGGTCGAGCGTGAGCTGCACGGATTCGCGAGCGATCTTGCGCAGTTGCGGGAGGGTCAGGTGGCCGGGGGTCAACGTAATCATGTGAGCAATCCTGTCTAGACAAGTTCGGGATGGCTTGCAGTTTAGCCATCGGAACTTGTCTAGACAACCCCGTTTTTCACGATTTCGACTTGGGAGTTTCCCTGATGTCCGGCGCGGCCCGCCAGGCCGGCCTGACGCCATTCGCGTTTAACATATGTTGCAATTATTTTGTTTTTGGCAACATACGAATCCTCACTCGCCTGCAATCCGCCTACGGAGACTCGTCATGAACATCCCGCCCCGGTTGACCGCCCTTTTTGGCCGCAGCCTGCTCGTCGCCGCGTGCGCGCTCGCGTGCGGCGCGTCGGTCGCAGCCGAGCCGCTGTCCGGCACGCTGGAAAAGATCCGGCAGAACAACCTGATCTCGATCGGCCATCGCGAGACGTCGGTGCCGTTCTCCTATGTCGACACGAGCGGCAAGGTCATCGGTTTCTCGCAGGACCTGTGCGATCGCGTGATCGCCGCCGTGAAGGCGCGCACCGGCAAGCCCGACCTGCAGGTGCGCTTCATCCCGGTCACGTCGCAGAACCGTATCCCGCTCGTGCAGAACGGCACCGTCGATCTCGAATGCGGGGTGACCACCAACCTCGCCGCACGGCACGCCCAGGTCGCGTTCTCGACCACCTTCTTCGTCGCGACCACGCGCCTGCTCACACGCACGAATTCGGGCATCCGCGACTTCCCCGATCTCGCCGGCAAGACGGTCGCGACGAACCAGGGCACGACGTCCGAGCGCCTGCTGCGCAAGATGAACGAGGAAAAGAAGATGAACATGCAGATCATCAGCGCGAAGGATTACGGCGAAGGACGCCTCACGCTCGAATCGGGCCGCGCGGCCGCTTACATGATGGACGACGTGCTGCTCGCCGGGGTGCGCCAGCTCGCGGCGAAACCGGCCGACTGGGCGATCGTCGGCACGCCGCAATCGTCGGAAGCGTACGGGTTCATGTTGCGCAAGGACGATCCGCAGTTCAAGGCGCTCGTGGACGGCGCGCTCGTGCAGCTGATGAAGAGCGGCGAGATCAACGCGCTGTACGACAAGTGGTTCATCAAGCCGGTGCCGCCGAAGGGGCTCGCGTTCGACTTCCCGATGAGCGACGTGATCAAGGCGCGCTATGCGGCGCCGAACGACGCACCGCTCGAGTAACGGCCGCGGGTGGACGGCCGCTCAGCGCGTCCACGCGACGCACGCCGCGTAGCCGGGCGCGGCATCGAGCCAGCCCGCGTCGAACGCGGCCACGCCGGCGGCCGGCGCGGCCGGCTCGACGATCGTCGTCGCCGGTGTCGCCGCATCGCGCGGCGGCACCACCGCGAACGCACGCAGCCCGCCGACGATGCCGGTGCCGAGCGCCTTCAGCAGCGCCTCCTTCGCGGACCACACGCGCATGAACGCGTCCGCGCGGGCAGCGGGCGGCAGACCGTCGAAATACGCGGCCTCGGCGGGAGCGCACACTTCGCTCGTCAGCGCACGCCAGTCGGTCGGCCGGTCGCAGCATTCGATGTCGACGCCGACGCGTGCAGCAGCCGCCCATGCGATCAGCGCATGATCGCCCGCGTGCGATACGTTGAAATCGAGCGACGTGCGATACGCCGGGTCCAGCGACGGACGTCCCGATGCGTCGACGACAATCGCGATGCGGTTCGGCGCAACGCCGAGCGCGGCACCCAGCACGTCGCGCAGCGCGGCACGCGTGCCGGCGCTGCGTACCGCATCCTTGTGCCTGAAGTACCGTCCGGCGCGCGCGCGCTCGGCATCGCTCAGTGCCGCATACGCGGGCGACGCGAGCGGCACGTGCCAATCGAAATCGATGCGCGCGACCTGCACGCCGGCGCGTAACGCGGCCGGCGGCACGTCGAGCATGCGCAGGCGCCACGCGCGGGGCGCGTCGGCAGGGAAACCGGAATCGGACGGAATGGACATCGGCATGCAGCAGCCAGTGGCAGTAGAACGAAACGTCCGATGTTAATCGATCGCGTCGATCGGGAGCCGATGCGGTGCGATCGAGTGCATGCGCGGCGGGACCGTGCATGCCTCCGTCACCGCCCTCACCTTCTTCATCGACGAGCCGCGCACGGCCGCGCGCCGTGCACGCTCACCCGTTCGCGACGACGCCCGGCACGCCGCTTGCCGCCCGGCGCGCACGTTGCGCCGGATGGCGCGCGTGAATGCTGCCCGGCGCGTCGGCCGGCAGCGCGCCGTGCTGCAGCCAGTACAGCGCGACCGGCCACAGCGTGTCGGTGAAGCGGCTGTGGAAGAACGCGAAGTGGCCGATCGCGTCGACGCCGATATCGCGCGGTGCGATCCGCAGGTGCGTGACGTCGCTGCCCGTGTAGTAGCCGACCAGCCGCTCGATCGCATCGACGGTGCCGAACCCGTCGTCGTCGAGACCGATCGCGAGCATCGGCGCCGACAGCCGCGCGAAACGGTCCGGCAACGCCGCGCGGCTCGCGGCGCTTTCGGCGAGCAGGCCGTGCGTGTAGGTATCCTCAAAGCGCGGCTGCGATCGCACCCACGACAGCGCGACGCCGCGCGGCGTATCTTCCATCCAGCCGAGCCGTTTCGCGGGCACGTAGCCGAACACGGCCGCGAGCGCCGGCATCGCGACGTGCCACTTCCACCACATGCGCCGCCGCTCTTCCGGGCGATAGTCGCGCCAGTACGCATATTGCGCGCCGACGGTCACGGCATGACGCACATGCGCGTTCGACGCCGCGAGCCCGAGCACACACCCGCCGATGCTGTGCGCGACGACGTCGAGCGGCTGGCCGGGAAACGCATCGAGCGCGTAGCGCAGCGCGGCCTCGCAATCGAGCCGCCCCCAGTCGAGCCAGTTCGCGCGCAGCTTCGCGAGTTGCGCGGGGCGCGATCCGCCGATCCCGCGATAGTCGTACACGAGCACGTCGCGCCCCTGCGCGAACAGCCACGCCGCGAAGCGGAAGTAATAGTCGCAACGTACCGAGGTCGCGCAATTGACGACCGTCACGGGCCGCGCGGCCCCGCCGCCCCCGCGATGCCGCCACACGTAGCCGCGCAGCGTGTAGCCGTCGGCCGCGCTCAGCCTCACAGGCTCGGGCGGCAACGCACCGGCCACGCGCTCCGTCGGACGCGCGTCCTGCACGGTACCGCCTGCTTCGTTCGAAATCGTCATCCTGTCTCCTGTGCCGCCCCGCATGACCCGGCGCCCGCGATCGTCGGCCAGCCTCCATTGAACTTGACGCGCCCCGCGTTCTCAACCAATCTTGCTGCTCCGTTCGCATGAGCCAAACGCATGTCAACGCCGCTCGTCCGTCTCCCGTCTCTGGACCTCGTGCGCGGCTTCGTCGCCGTCGGCCGCCGCATGAGCATCACGCTCGCCGCGCAGGATCTGTGCGTCACGCAATCGGCGGTCAGCCGCCAGGTGCACGCGCTCGAGGCGCATCTCGGCGTCGCGCTGCTGCAGCGCGGCTATCGCAAGATCGCGTTCACGCCGGAAGGCGAACGGCTGTTCCGCGCCGCGGATGCGGCATTGCTCAACCTGCAGGACACCGTCGCATCGCTCGCCGCCGTGCGCGAGCGTCAGCCCGTCACGATCACCGCCAGCATCGGCGTCACCGCGCTGTGGCTGCTGCCGCGACTCGGGCGCCTGCAGGCGCGCCTGCCCGACATCGACTTGCGTGTCGCCGCGAACGACAAGGTACTCGATTTGCGAGCGGAAGGCATCGACCTGGGGATCCGCTACTGCCCGCGCGACCGCGCGCCGGCCGGCGCACTGCGGCTGTTCGACGAGATCGTGATGCCGGTCGCGCACCCGGCGCTCGCCGCACGGCCCGTCACCGACGCGGCCGCGATCGCCGATCACGTGCTGCTCGAATTCGACGGGCCGCCGCAAACGCAACTGCAGTGGCGCGCGCATCTGCACGCGGCCGGGCTCGGCGATGCGCGCCCGAAGGGCGTGCTGCGCTTCAACCAGTACGACCAGGTGATCCAGGCCGCGATCGCCGGCCAGGGCGTTGCGCTCGGACGGCTCGCGCTCGTCGCGCCGATGCTCGCGGACGGGCGGCTCGCGGTGCTCGGCCCGCACTCGCAGGCAATGTCGGATGCATACGGCTACTGGCTGTTCCGGCATGATCCGGCCCCGCGGCGCGAAGTCGCCGACGTGTGCGACTGGATCGTCGCGGAAGCCGTTGCGTGCGATGCGGCGATGCACGTGTACGACGCGCCGCAGCCATAAGTCGGACGCGATTTTCCGCATCAGGCCGGACGGTGACGCCGGCGCGACTTGCAGGCTGGATCGGTCTCGGCAAGCGATCCGGACGCGCGCCGGTTCCGCCGCCGCCGTCGTCCCGATACGCGCACCTCAGCGGCCCCGCTCCATCCGGCATCGCTGCCAGTCCCGTCGCATTCCCCCCACGCATGCGAACCCGACCGAATGATCGCTTGAGCGACATCGCGACCGGATCGTCTAATCGGATCGAACGCGGCCGTCGCGCCGCACGCATTCATCCGGAGACACGCATGACCCCGATCGAAAAAGACGTCCGGCGCCGCTGGCTGCCGGTGCTCGCCGGCGGCCTGATCATGGGCGCCGCGCTCGGCATCCGCCACGTGCAGGGACTGTTTCTCGCCCCCGTCACGCTCGGCCACGGCTGGTCGCGCGAGGCGTTCGGCCTCGCGCTCGCGCTGCAGAACCTGATCTGGGGAATCGCGCAGCCGTTCACGGGGATGATCGCGGACCGCTTCGGGTCGCTACGCGTGATCGTGGCCGGCATGCTGCTGTACACGGCCGGGCTCGTCATGATGGCGCTGGCGGCATCGACCGGCGCGTTCACGGTCGGCGCGGGGCTCGTGATCGGCATCGCGCTGTCGGGTTCGGCCTTCGCGTCGATCTACGGCGCGCTGAGCCGCCTGTTTCCGCCCGACCAGCGCGGCTGGGCGCTCGGCGTCGCCGGTGCGATCGGCGGGCTCGGCCAGTTCTGCATGGTGCCGGTCGCACAGGTGCTGATCGGCGGCATCGGCTGGCAGCATGCGTTCGTCGCGCTGGCGCTCGTCGCGGCCTTGCTCGCGCCGCTCGCCGCGTTCGTGCACGACCGGCCCGCGCAGACCGCCGGCCATGCGGACAGCCCCGACCAGTCGATCGGCGCGGCCGTGCGCGAAGCGTTCGCGCATCGCGGCTTCTGGCTGCTGAACGCCGGTTTCTTCGCATGCGGATTCCAGCTCGCGTTCATCGCGACCCATCTGCCCGCCTATCTGCTCGATCACGGCCTGCCGGCGCGCCATGCCAGCATCGCGCTCGCGCTGATCGCGCTGACCAACGTGGCCGGCACCTATGCATGCGGCCATCTCGGCGGCCTGTTGCGGCGCAAGTACGTGCTGTCGGTGCTGTATCTCGTGCGCGCGCTGACGATGACCGCGTTCGTCGCGGCGCCGCTGTCGCCCGCGAGCGTCTACGTGTTCGCTGCCGTGATGGGCTTCACGTGGCTCGGCACGGTGCCGCTGACCAACGGCGTGATCTCGCAGGTGTTCGGCGTGCGCTACATCGCGACGCTGTTCGGCTTCGTGTTCTTCGGCCACCAGCTCGGCAGCTTCTTCGGCGTGTGGCTCGGCGCGCTCGTGTACGACGCGACGCATTCGTACCTGCCGCTGTGGATCGGCTCGATCGGGCTCGGCGTGCTGGCGGCGCTGCTGCACCTGCCGATCGACGACGCCCGCGTCGCACGCCCGGCACCGGGCAAGGCCGCATGGGCCTGATCCGCACGGTGCTCGCCGCCGGCGTGCTCGCGTTCGTCGCGTGGTGCGGCGCGACCTACTTCGGTTCGGGTGTCGCGCTTGCGCTGCTCGAGCGCGCGGCGTTCTGCGAGTGACGCGGCGAGCCGTGCCGCCCGCCAAGGACGATCGGCGGCGCAACGCGCCGCTAACGACGCTTCGGCAACGTGGCCAGCGCATCGAGCGCGCGACGGCGCGCGCCGTCGTGATCGACGATCGGCGCCGGATAGTCGACGTCGAGCCGCACGCTAGCCGCCGCGAGCTGCTCCGGCGACGCCGCCCAGGGCGCGTGGATCGCCGCCGCGTCGAGGCCCGCGAGTTCCGGCACCCAGCGGCGCACGTATGCGCCCTGCGGGTCGAACTTCCGGCCCTGCGTCACCGGATTGAAGATGCGGAAATACGGCGCGGCGTCGGCGCCGCAGCCGGCCACCCATTGCCAGTTCGCCGGATTGTTCGCGGGGTCCGCGTCGACGAGCGTGTCGTAAAACCAGCGCTCGCCGGCCCGCCAGTCGATCAGCAGATGCTTGACGAGGAATGACGCGACGACCATCCGCACGCGGTTGTGCATCCAGCCGGTCGTCCACAGCTCGCGCATGCCCGCATCGACGAGCGGATAGCCGGTCAGGCCGCGCTGCCAGGCGCGAAGCGCGGCGGGATCGTCGCGCCACGGCATCGCGTCGAACTGCGCGCGGAAGTTGTCGGTCGCGAGCGCCGGGAAGTGATAGAGCAGCACGTGGCTGAATTCGCGCCAGCCAAGCTCGCTCAGGAATTTCTCGGCGCCGGCCGCGCACGCCGCGCCGCCCGCCTGCGCGGCGCCCTGCACCGCATGCCACACCTGGCGCGGCGACACGTTGCCGAAGCGCAGGTACGGCGACAGCCGGCTCGTCGCGGGCTGGTCGGGCCGATCGCGCGTGTCGGCATAGCCGGCCAGCGACGCGTCCGCGAACGCGTCGAGCCGCGCGTGCGCGCCGCCTTCGTCGGGCGCCGGCCACGCGTCGCGCAGGCCGCCCGCCCAGTCCGGCGCGTATGGACGCAACGCGAGCGCATCGAGCGCCAGCGCACGTTCGCGTACACCGGTCGGCCACGGATGAAACACGATTCGCTCCGGCTCCGGCAGCGGCACCGCCACCGGACGATCGCGCCGCACCGCGCGCCAGTACGCGGTGAACACCTGGAACGGCGTGCCCGCGCCCGTCAGCACTTCCCACGGCTCGTTCAACAGGCTGCCGTTGCTGCTTTCGACATCGAGGCCGCGCGCCTTCAGCAATGCCTTCAACGCCGCATCGGCATCGCGCTGCGGCTGCGCATAGCGGCGGTTCCAGTACACGGCCGCCGCACCCGTGTCGTGCACGACGCGCTCGATCTCGCGCTGCGCATCGCCGCGCAACAGCAGCAGGCGGCCGCCATGACGCGCGAGCGCTGCGTCGAGCGCGGCGAGCGACCCGTGCAGCCACCAGCGCGCCGCACCGCCAGGTACACGCCCCGCGCCTTCGCCCGTATCGTCGACGAACACGCACACGAGCGGCCGGCCCGACGCGACCGCGCGCGTCAGCGCGGGCTGATCGGTCACGCGCAGATCGTCGCGGAACCACACGATCGCCGGGGCAACGAACGACTTGGCTGGCACAGGCACCTCGCGGCAGGAAACGGAAACGTGACCCGTATTGTCGCGGCAGGGTCGGGCGATGTCGATGTCCGGATTGCATGCCTCGCGCGCCCAGGCGCCGCTGACCGACGATGCCACCGTCCAATCGCCGAATCGCCGGCCCGGTGAAACGCCTTAGTCCATTCCGACGATTCCTCCCCGCATGCACCGGCCTACGCTCGATGTCGGGTTCGCCGCGATGCGCGCCGCGCGCCGGCCGCCGACGGGTTCCGCGCACCGCACGGCGCATCCGCCATGCCCGCACGTGCCGGCGACTACGGCGCGCACCCGCGGTCCCGCCCGCCCCTCAATTTCATCCGATACCCGCAATGACCAAACCAGCCAACCTCGTCACCTCGATCACCGTCGACATCGACGCGCCCGCTTCCGTCGTCTGGGAAGTGCTGACCGATTTCCCGCGCTACGGCGAATGGAACACGTTCTGCGTCGGCCTCGAAACGACCGGCCGGATCGGCGACTTCGTGTACATGCAGGTGCGCATTCCGGGCACGGACACGGTGATTCCGGTCAACGAGATCCTCGTCGCGTGCGAGTCCGAACGCCTGCTGTCATGGGAACAGCGTCCGACCGACGACAACAAGGACGCCGCGCGCCGCGATCAATACGTCGAAGCCGACGGCGCCGAACGCTGCCGCTACTTCACGACCGACCAGTTCCTCGGCATCAATGCGGAAACGATCATGCGCGAGCACGGTGGCTGGGTGAAACAGGGGTTCGACCAGTGCGCGCGCGACGTGAAGCAGCGTGCGGAAGCACTGCATGCGGCACGCCGGCGCAAGCGCGCGTGACGGAGTACGATCGATGCCCGATTTGCAGACCCTTTCCGATCATCACGACATCCGCGAGCTGATCGTCGCGTATTCGAGCGCGATCGACTCGCGCGACTTCGATGCGCTCGATGCCGTGTTCACGCGCGACGCCGCAATCGACTATCGCGCGATGGGCGGCATCGCCGGCGCGTATCCGGACGTGAAGGCGTGGCTGCGCACCGTGCTGCCGCGGTTTCCGCAGTACCAGCACATGGTGGCTAACACATCGATCACGCTCGACGGCGACATCGCGCGCGGCCGCACGATCTGCTTCAATCCGATGGAAGTCGTGCTGCCGGACGGCGGCACGCAGATGATGTTTTTAGGGCTCTGGTACGTCGACCGGTTCGTGCGTACGGCCCGGGGCTGGCGCATCGCCGAGCGTGTCGAGGAACGTTGCTACGGCCACAACGTGCCGGCCGTGCTGGCGGACGCGACCGGTTGAACCCGCACGCCGCATGACGCGCGCGCCGTGGCATCGCTGCACGGCACGCGGCCCGGGCCCTCGGGTCAGTCGAGACGGAACGCCGCTTCGAAACGCGCGGCGAACGTGTCGAACTCGGTTTCCGGCAAATGGTTGATGCCGCCCGCGCGCTTGCGTCCGCCGCCGGTCGGGAACCCGCGGCAGAATTCGTCGGCGCCGAGCGGCCGGCCGTCGGGCACGCGCACGCTGACGACCAACCCGCCCTGCGCACGCGGCGACAGCACCGCGAGCGCCGCATGCGGCGCGTTGCGCATCCGCTCGTTCGCGAGCATGCCCGTCGCGCGCCGCGCCCACGGATGATCCGGCATCCTGATCAGCGTCGCGCCCGGCACGTCGCGCAGCGGTGCAAGCGCGCACGCCAGCGCCATGTCGTCGCGGTAGCCGTCGCGCAGCGCGGCGAATACCGGCGTGCCGCGCACGAAATCGAGCGGATCGACGCATGGCAGCATCGCGTCGGCAAGCACGGCAGGATCGAAATGCAGATCGCCGACGCACTCGCCGTATGCGTTGTAGTTCAGATAAAGCCCGAGCTCGGCAAGCGTGCGCCGCTCGGCTTCGTCGATCCCGTGCTCGCGCGCCAGCGCGTCGCCGAGCGCCGGCAATTCGTCGCCGAACGTCGCGACGATCGCCCAGCGCACGTGCCGGCCGTCGAGATAGCGGTTCACGAGCGCGCTCGTACAGACGTCGGCCGCCGTGTCGATATACGCGTCGAAATGCGCATCGCCCGGCAGATCGCCCGCGAAGTGATGATCGAAATAGCGGACCGCCACGCCGTCGCGCAGCAGCCGTGCGCACGCGTCGCGATTCTGGTCGTGCGACACGTCGAGCACGGTCACGCGATCGCCCGCGCGCGCGTCGATCCGCTCGAGCAGCCTGATGTCGCGCTTCACGCCCGTCACGAGCGTGCCTGGCGCCCCTTCCACGAGCCGCAGCTGCTGCAGCGCGCACAGGCCATCCGCGTCGCCGTTGAACGCGAAGAAATGCCGTCCCTGATGGTTTTCCTGCATGATCCGATACTCCCTCCTCAGGGCATGAAATCGCCGCCGTTCGCATCGAGCGTCGCACCGGTCACCGCGTTCGCGTAATCCGACGCAAGGAACAGCGCCGCGCGCGCGCAATCGTCGTCGGTCGGCAGCTTCGCGAGCGCGATGTTCGACGCGATCGGCGCGATGATCTCGTCTTCCGTCATCCCGTATTCGGCCGCGGCCTGCCGGAAATACGTCTGCGTCGGCACCCCCCACATCCAGCCCATGTGGATGCTGTTCGCGCGGATGCCGTGTACGCCGAGCTCGCGCGCCAGGTATTTTGCCGCAACCGCGAGCGCGCCCTTCGACACAGCGTAGCCCGATTCCCCTGCAAATGGCTTGCGGGTCGCCTGCGTGTTGATCATCACGATCGCGCCGCGCTTCTGCCGCTTCATGTGCGGCACGACCTCCTGCGTGAGCGTCATCGTCCCGAACACGTTGGTGTCGAACACCGCGCGCCAGCCGTCCAGGTCGGCCTCCTCGACCGACTCCGGAAACGTGCCGTGTACGAACGCGCTGTTTACGAGCGCGTCGATCCGGCCGAAACGCTCCATCGCCTGCGTCGCGAGCTGCCGGCACTGCGCACGCTCGGCGATGTCGGTGCGCACCTTCAGCACGTCGCACGCGACGCCCAGCTCGCGGATCCGGGCTTCCGCATCGTCGAGCTTTTCCATCGTGCGTGCCGCGACGACCACGCCGCGCGCGCCCTCGCGCGCCGCCTCGACCGCGAGCTTCACACCGAGTCCCGGCCCGATCCCGGAAATCACGACGATCTTGTCCTTCAGCAACATGGATTGTCTCCTGGTTGTCGTTCGTCCCGCGGCGTGCCGTCAGCCGGCCGCCTGCAGGTGCCGCGCGCGATACGCGGCGAAGTCGTGCGCAAGCTGCGCGTCGGTGAAGCCGAAGCGCGCGATCGAATAATCGTGTGCGGCGCGCTTGTCGCGGCCGTTGCGCGCCATCCAGTCCGTCATCGCCGCGCGCTGTGCCGCATCGAGCGGCATCCCCGCGAAGCGGTACACGGCTTCGGCGACACCGAGCGGGTTCGATACGGTGTCCTCGAAACGCACGTCGAGGAACCGGTCGGCGGGCAGCGCGTCGCGCGCGGTCATCGCGGCACTTATCGCGCGCGCCATCCCCGCGTTCCACTGCGCGCCGACCGCGAGCGGGTCCGGGTCGTCCGCATACATCTGCCACAGCGTGTGCGCCATGCTCGCCATCGACGGAATCGTCTGCGCCGGATCGCGATGCGTGAGCACGATCTGCGCACGCGGAAACACGCGGCACAGCACGTCGAGCGCGTGCAGGTGCTGCGGCGTCTTCAAGAGCCAGCGCCCGGCCGACGCGACGCCGCGCTGCACCTTCTGCCACTGCAGGAACTGCAGCATCCGCTTCAGGTACGTATAGACCGGCGCCAGGTCCTGCTTCGCGAGCCACGCCGTGTAGCGCGGCACGTTCGCGTACGAATCCATCGCGCACACGAACGAGTGCTCCATCAGCATGAATTCTTCGTCGGCGAGCATCGCGTCGAGCGGATGGATCGTCAGGATCTGCGGAATGCAATCGATCATCATCGCGACTTCCGCCTGCGCACGCGCAATGCGCACGGTCGGCGCGGCGAGCGTCTCGCCGGCGAGCGGCGCCGGATAGCGAGTTTCCCACCATGCGGCCGAATGAAACCGCGCGTCGACGGCAAGCAGCCGTTGCAACAGCGTCGTACCGGTACGTGGCAGGCCGACGATCACGAGCGGATCGTCGATCTCGATGTCGGCGATCTCAGGATGACGACGGAAGTAATCCTCGACGACAAGCCGGTTCACGAGCTGGCCGACGAGCTTCTCGCGCATCATCTGCGCGCCGCGTCCGGACAGCTTCGCTTCGTCGATCAGCGATGCGCACATCTCGTCGAGCGCCTCTCGATACGGGCCGTCGCCGAACGCGGCGAGTCCGCCCGTGCGCGACACGGCCTCGGCGATCAGTCCGTCGGCGTCGAGCTGCGCGCGGATCGGGTCGGGCAGCGCGCTCATGCGGCCTCCTTCAGCGTGGCGAGCTTCACGACGCGCGTGCGCGGATGCACCGGCTGCGCGGCGCCCACCCAGCGCCAGCAGATCGTGCCCGTGCGATGCCCGGCCGTATCGAGCCAGTTCGCGTCGCCCGGCCGCGACGCGGCGACTACCACCGTCACGCCGCCGTCGGCATTCAGCCGCGCGCTGTGCTTGTTCACGCAGATGTCGAAGTGCCGGTAATCGAGCGACTCCATCCAGTAATTGTTGAGCTGCACGTTCCAGAAATCGCAGTCCGGCACCGTATCGACCTCGATCACGAGCGCTTCGTCCTCGGCCAGCGACCAGCACGAGTGGTAGTAGTAGATGTTCGGGTCGCCGCCGACCGACTGGCACAGCGCCTGGTCCGCGGGCGGCAGCGCGTTCACGTGCGCCCCGTAGCTCGCGGCCCAGTCCGCGAACAGCTTCGACGTCTGCTCGACGAACTGCGCAGCGCGCGTGAGGCCGCCTTGCAGCACGAGCGGATCGAGCGGCGCCGGCCGCTCATGCGCGCCGATGCGCTCGATCTTCAGTTGCGCGGGCGTCTCCGCGCGCCGGTCGAGGAAGGTCTGGCGCACCAGCAGCGCGTTCGTGCCGGGCTCCATGCGTACCCAGTTGCCGGCGTGCGGCGTCTCGCTCAGCACGATCTCGAAGCTGCCGTCCGCCGCGACCTCGAGCTGCTTCGCATCGAGAAAGCCCGTCTGCAGCATCTTGCCGTCGGTCTCGTATCCGCCCTTCTGCGTGCCGAAGCTCAGGTACGCGACCGTGCCGCGCCGCCCCGTCACGCGATATTCGCAGCGGCCGTCGATGCGTGCGTACTGGTACAGGTTGTCGGGATTGTCGGCACCGATCTTCGCGGTCTCGTGCGACGGCGAGAAGAAGCCGGGCCACGCGCCGTCCGCGAACTCGACGTGCATTTCGAGCGCGATGCGCATCAGCCGGCTCAGGTAGCGGAAACCTTCCGCCCGCGTAAGCGGATCGTCTGGCGCCTCGCTGCGCAGGATCTGCTGCCCGCTGCGCTTCAGGGTGTCACAGAAATCGGTCCAGGTCTGGCCCGAAAGCAATTGCGTGGCACGTGTGTCGTCCGTCATGTGTCGTCTCCGCCGATGGTCGAGCGCCCACCTTAAGCGAGCGTCCGGCGCGCCACTTCGTCCGGGTGGACTAAGGAAAGATCCTCTGCCCGGCAGCGCGGAGGTTAGTCCACCCGGACGAAGAGCGGCACCGCCCGTGCTCGATACCGTGGTGCCATGCACGAAACGCCGCACATGTCGCGCGGCGCCGGCATGAAACAAGGAGACGAACGATGTTGACCCACTTGGAGCGGCTGGAGGCCGAGAGCATCCACATCATGCGCGAGGTGGTCGCCGAAAGCGAAAACCCGGTGATGCTCTACTCGATCGGCAAGGACAGCTCGGTCATGCTGCATCTCGCGATGAAGGCGTTCTACCCGGCGAAGCCGCCCTTTCCGCTGCTGCACGTCGATACGACGTGGAAGTTCCGCGAGATGATCGCGTTTCGCGACGAGACAGCCGAGCGCCTCGGCCTCGACCTGCGCGTGCACGTGAATCCCGACGGCCTGTCGAACGACATCAATCCGTTCACGCACGGCTCGGCCGTGCACACCGACGTGTGGAAGACGCAGGGGCTCAAGCAGGCGCTCGACCACTACGGCTTCGACGCCGCGTTCGGCGGTGCGCGCCGCGACGAAGAGAAATCCCGCGCGAAGGAACGCATCGTGTCGCTGCGCTCGGAGCAGCACCGCTGGGATCCGAAACGTCAGCGGCCCGAACTCTGGTCACTGTACAACGCACGCAAGCGCAAGGGCGAAAGCCTGCGCGTATTCCCGATTTCCAACTGGACCGAGCTCGACATCTGGCAGTACATCCAGCTTCACGACATTCCGATCGTGCCGCTCTACTTCGCGAAGGAGCGGCCCGTCGTGGAACGCGACGGCGCGCTGATCATGGTCGACGACGAACGCCTGCCGCTGCGCGACGGCGAAGTGCCGCAGATGCGCAAGGTGCGCTTTCGCACGCTCGGCTGCTATCCGCTGACGGGCGCGATCGACAGCGATGCGGCATCGCTCGACGACATCCTGCAGGAGATGCGCGACACGCGCACGTCCGAGCGCCAGGGACGGCTGATCGACAGCGATTCGGCCGGCTCGATGGAAAAGAAGAAACAGGAGGGATATTTCTGATGGCACACGCTCTCACCTCACACGACACGCTCGTGCGCCCGGCGTCCGATCTGCACAATATGCCCGTCATGCACGCCGACGATGCGCAGACGAAGGACCTGCTGCGCTTCATTACCTGCGGCAGCGTCGACGACGGCAAGAGCACGCTGATCGGCCGCCTGCTCTACGAATCGAACATGCTGTTCGACGACCAGCTGACCCAGCTCGAAGCCGATTCGAAGAAAGTTGGCACGCAAGGCGGCGAACTCGATTTCGCGCTGCTCGTCGACGGTCTGTCGGCCGAGCGCGAGCAAGGGATCACGATCGACGTCGCGTATCGCTTCTTCGCGACCGCGCGGCGCAAGTTCATCGTCGCCGACACGCCCGGCCACGAGCAGTACACGCGCAACATGATCACCGGCGCGTCGACCGCCGACCTTGCAGTCATCCTGATCGACGCGCGCAAGGGCGTGCTCACGCAGACGCGCCGCCACAGCCATCTCGTCGCGCTGATCGGCATCAAGCGCGTCGTGCTCGCGATCAACAAGATGGACCTGGTCGACCACGACCGCGCGGTGTTCGAGCGCATCGACGCCGACTATCGCGCGTTCGCGGCCGAGCTCGGCCTCGAGGAGATCGTCAGCATTCCGATGTCCGCGCTGCGCGGCGACAACGTGATCGCGCCGAGTTCTCGGATGCCTTGGTACACGGGCGCGACGCTGATGCAGCATCTCGACACGCTGCCGCTCGTCGAGCGCGTGACGCGCGACGAACCGTTCCGGCTGCCAGTGCAATGGGTCAATCGCCCGCACCTGAACTTCCGCGGTTACGCCGGCAGTATCGCGTCCGGCGAAGTCCGCGTAGGCGAACGCGTGCGCGTGCTGCCGTCCGGCAAGGAGAGCCGCGTCGTGTCGGTGATCACGCCGGCCGGTGAAGCCGACGTCGCGCGCGCCGGCGAAGCGGTGACGCTCACGCTCGCCGACGAGATCGACATCAGCCGCGGCGACCTGATCGCGCGCGCCGATGCGCCGCCGGAAGTGGCCGACCAGTTCGAGGCGACGCTCGTGTGGATGCACGACGAACCGCTGCTGCCGGGCCGTCCTTATCTCGTGAAGCTCGGCACGCAGACCGTCAGTGCAACCTGCGCGACGCCGAAACACAAGATCGACGTGAACACGCGCGAGCATCTCGCCGCACGCACGCTCGCGCTGAACGAGATCGGCGTGTGCAACCTGAGCTTCGACCGGCCCGTCGCCTTCGATCCGTACGACCGCAACCACCACACCGGCGGCTTCATCGTGATCGATCGCTTCACCAACGACACGGTCGGCGCTGGAATGCTGCACTTCGCGCTGCGCCGCGCGCACAACGTGCACTGGCAGGCCGTCGACGTCGACCGCGACGCGCGTGCGCTGCAGAAGGCGCAGACGCCGCGCATCGTGTGGCTGACCGGCCTGTCCGGCGCCGGCAAGTCGACGATCGCGAACCTCGTCGAACGGCGGCTGCATGCGCTCGGCAAGCACACGTACCTGCTCGACGGCGACAACGTGCGGCACGGCCTCAATCGCGATCTCGGCTTCACCGAGGCCGATCGCGTCGAGAACATCCGGCGCGTGGCCGAAGTCGCGCGGCTGATGCTCGATGCGGGGCTCGTCACGCTCGTGTCGTTCATATCGCCGTTCCGCTCGGAGCGCGACATGGCGCGTGCGATGGTCGGCCCGGACGAGTTCGTCGAAGTGTTCGTCGACACGCCGCTCGCGGTCGCCGAGGAACGCGATCCGAAGGGCCTGTACAAGAAGGCGCGCAAGGGCGAGCTGAAGCACTTCACCGGCATCGACTCGCCGTACGAGCCGCCCGCACAGCCGGAATTGCGCATCGATACGGTGGCCGAATCGCCGGAAGCCGCGGCCGACCGGATCGTCGCCTACCTGCTGCGCGAACGCGCCGCATAAGCCGCTTCGGCGGCATCGGGCGGGCACGGCCCGCGTCGTCTACTCCGTTCGGATGACGCGGGCCGCTGGCCGGTCGGTATGCTGGGTCGGGAGCATTCACCCGACCGAGGAGAACACGAGCATGCTGACCGCGCTGGCACCTGGCGACACGGCCGCGCACGACGATTTCGACGCCGCCGCCTGGACCGCCCGCGAGCTGAGCGCGTGGCTCGGGCTCGTCTACCAGGGCCCGTCCGAAACCACACCGTGGGCCGGCTTTCTCGAAGCGATCCGCGTGCGGCTCGACGCAAGCTTCACGACGCTCGTGCTGCGCAATCCCGGCGGCACGCGGCGCGGACTCATCATCAACGCGTCGAGCCACGGCCCGCTGCTGCCCGGCGAACCCTCGTACAGCGAGCAGTTCTATGCGCTCTGCCCGTTTCTCGATCAGCCGGCCGGCCAGGTCTTCACGGCCGATGCGCTGTTCGGCGAAACCCGCTGGCGCGCGCACGATTTCTACCGGCAGTACCTGCAACCGCTCGACCTGCGCTACATCCTCGGCGCGAACCTGCGCGTCGAGCGCGGCGTCGAATGCGCATTCTTCGTGAGCCGCGCGCATGGCGGCCGCGAGTTCGACCCGGCCGAGCGCGCCCAGGTCGCAACGCTGCTGCCGCACCTGCAGCGCGCGGTCGAACTGCACGCGGCACTCGACGTGCTCGATGCCGAACGCGCGCTGTACGCCGGCACCGTCGACCGGCTCGATGTCGGCACCGCGATCGTCGACGAGGACGGTCGCGTGATCAAGCGCAACCGTATTGCCGAGCGCCTGATCGAGCAACAGGACGGCCTGTGCCTGCGCCACGAACGGCTCCATGCGTCGTGTCCGCTTGACGAGCGCCGGCTGCAGAAGGCACTGCAGGCCGCGCTCGAGCATTTCCGCGCGGGTGCGCTCGCGCGCATCGAGGCCACCACGCTGTCGCGCCCCGGCGGCGCGATGCCGTTGAACGTGCTGCTGCGCCCGCTCGCGCCCTATCGCGGCGCCGAGGACCGCCAGCACCGGCCTGCCGTCGCGGTCTTCATCCGCGATCCGGCGGCGTCGCCGCAAACGTCGCGCGACATGCTGCACCGGCTGTTCCGGCTGACGCCGATGGAAACCGAGATCGCGCTGCTGCTCGTCGACGGCCTGACGCTCGACGAGGCGGCCGCCGCGACCGGCATCACGAAGAACACCGCCCGCGCACACCTGCGCGGGATCTTCGCGAAAACGGGCGCAACGCGGCAGGCCGTACTCGTGAAGACGCTGCTGAACAGCGTCGTGTCGATGGCGTAACGGTCGACACGCCGCCGGGCCCGCGTCTCCCGGCGGCGACCGGACGTCCGCACCTGATGTCATACGTCATTGGATGTGATTCATCCCCTGCACGGTCTCATGGTATTCCCAAAAATCTGGAGATTCCCACGGGTAAACCCGCGATCTCTTGCGTCTACCTCCGGCGTACCATGTTATACGACAACATACTACTTCATTCATCACCTCGACGCCGACGCGGGCCGCCGCCCCGATCGCCGCCCGACCGGAGACTCCGTTGACCTCGCCTGCCCTGTCCGGCCTCGACCCGCTCGCGTCCGCCGTCTCGAAAGTGAAATGGCATGTGCTGCCCTCGTGATGATCATGTTCATCGCGAACTACATCGACCGCGTGAACGTCGGCTTCGTCGACCGTCATCTCGAAGCGTCGATCTGCTTCGCCGCGCTCGGCTTCAAGGCCGCGTCGTCGCTGTTCTGGCCGATTCCGCAGGGCTACCTCGACACACGCGTGGCCGCGGCCGTGATCGCGCTGATCAACTCGATCGGCAACCTGGGCGGCTTCGTCGCACCGACGGCCTTCGGCTATCTGAAGCAACATACGGGTTCGATCACGGGCGGCCTGCATGCGCGCGCGATCGCGTCCGTCGCCGCCGCGGTCGCCACGCTGTTCGCGCGCACGCACCGGCGCAGCGATCCGCCGCGCAGCTTGCCGGCCGACGAATCCTTCACGAACACCGTAATGCTCCGCCATGCCGAACACTGACCGCCTGACCGTCGTCGTCTCGAATGCCGCCGATGGCGACCTCTCCACGTTCTCGCTCACGCCCAACGGCGCGCTCGCGCCGCTCGCCCGCTACCCGTCCGGCGACGTCGCGATGCCGATCGCCGTGCAGCCCGATCGCGCGCGGCTCTACGTCGCGACGCGCGGCGAGCAGCCGACGATCGTCGCGTTCCGCGTCGCGGCCGCGACCGGTGCGCTCGCGCGCATCGGCACGACCGCGATCGACGCGAGCCATGCGTACCTGTCGCTCGATCGCAGCGGCCGGTGGCTGCTCGGCGCGTCGTACGGCGGCAGTTCGCTGAGCCTCTACGACGCCGCGCGCATGCGCGACGGCGACGGTGCGCCGCTGCAGATCGCGGACGGCATCGCGAACGCGCATGCGGTCGTCGTGTCGCCGGACAATCGCTTTGCCTACGTGAGCTCGCTCGGCTCGGACCGGATCTTCACGTTCGCGCTGGTCGAGGATGCCGGCGGCGTGCGTGCGCTCGAACACGGCGAAACGCGCGTGCCGGGAGGCTTCGGTCCGCGTCACCTGCGCCTCGCGCACGACGGCCGCACGCTCGTCGTGGTCAGCGAATTCCTCGCGACGCTCGCCACGTTCCCGCGCGACGCCGACAGCGGCCGCCTCGGCGATGCACACGTGAGCGCGCGCCACCCTGCCGTGGCCGGCCTCGTACAAGGTCATGCGCGCCCGCCCGCACCGGTCGAACCTTCCGTCTGGGCCGCCGACGTCCACCTGACGCCCGACGAGCGCTTCGCGTACGTCAGCGAACGCACGTCGAGCCAGTTGCTCTGCTATCGCCGCGATGCGGACGGCACGTTCGAACCCGCGCACGCGACGACCACCGAAACGCAGCCGCGCGGCTTCGCGATCGATCCGTCGGGACGCTGGCTCGTCGCGTGCGGCGAGCAATCGGAATACGTGTCGGTGTACGCGATCGCGCCGGACGACGGCACGCTGAGGCCGCATGCGCGCGTGCCGGGCGGTCGCGGTGCGAACTGGGTTGCGATCGTCTGATCGATTGGCTGGCTGCTTGATCGATTGATCGGCGCCGGCCTCGCGAGCGATATCGACCCGCCCGCCTTCAGCGCCGCTCGCTCGGCGCCACGCCTGTCCAGCGCTTGAACGCACGCGTGAAATTCGCACGGTCGGTATAGCCGACCCTTGCCGCGATCTCGTCGACCGGCAGGCGCGTGCCCTCGAGCAACCGGAGCGCGTCGCGCAACCGGATCTCGTCGAGCAATGCCGAATAGGTCGCGCCGAATTCCGCGAGCTTGCGCTTCAACGTGCGCGCCGACACGTGCAGTTCGCGCGCGACGCCGTCGACCGACGGATAACCGGCCTCCCCGCAGATCAGCAGGTTGCGCACCCGCTCGACGATGCTTTCCGCATAGCCGAGCCGTGCGAGCTCGGCCTCGCACTGCTGGACGATCATCTGCGCGGTCTGCGCGTTCGCGGTGCCGATCGGCTCGTCGAGCAGCGCGGCGTCGCAGCGGATGCGGTTCGCGCTCGCGTCGAAATGACAGCGCGGCAGCCGTGCGCGATAGCGCTCGAACCACGGCGGCTCCGGCCACTCGAAGTGCAGTTCGGCACGCGACTGCAGCGTGCGCCCGGGCGCCGGATCGAGCAGCGAATTGAACAGGATCGCCGTCTCGACCAGGAAGTTCTCCATCGCGAACTGGCGCAGTCGGCCGAGCGGAAACGCCTCGAGCACGTCGATGTCGACGATCCCGTCGAGCTGTGCGAGCCGCACCGAAAAGAACGGCACGCGGGTCGGCAGGTAACGGATGCCGAGCGCGATCGCCTCGCCGAGCGTGGCACAGCTCATCAGCCCGAAGCCGATCAGCCCGGATTTCGTGAGGCTGCTGCGCAGGCCGATCTCGATCGCGATCGACGGATCGCCCGTCGCATCGAGCAGGTTGAATACGATCGCCGCCTGCTGCAGCGGCGTGATGCGCGCATCGGGCTGCGCGAGCCGGTCGCGCTCGACGCCAGAGCCGGCGAGAATGCGGCCCGAATCGATGCCACGCTCCTCGGCGAGCATCAGCATGAACAGCGCATACGCGGACGATACCGTCGCCTTGTTCAACTGGCGCGCGGCATCAGGAACGGACAGGGCCATGCGGCGGACTCCGGAGCGGTTTCGGCGGATTGTAGCGTCGCTGGCCCGCAATGACACCCCCACGACACTCTAGCCGCGCGGTGCGGGCCCGGACGCCGGTGCGCCGGCCAAGGTGTCCCGAAATGACACCATCATTGGCACCGGCGGCCCTCGCGTGCGCTCCGGTGCGCGCCTATGCTTGTCACATCGGCATTGCGCCCCACTCTTTCCGCCTGGATTCCGCTCGATGAGCCAACCCGCACGAACCGTCTTTCGCAACGACGCAGACAAGGTCGCGTATGTCCGCCGCGAGGTCAACGCCGCGAGCGATGCGATTCGCGCGCGTTTTCCGCTGCTCGACCGCCAGAATGTCGTCGGTGCGACCGTGATGGCCGTGTCGGTGAGCGCGATGCTCGCGATCGCGTGGCTGTATGCGCGCGGCACGATCGCGTGGTACGTCGCGCTGCCGCTTGCCGCGTTCGTCACGTCGCTGATCCACGAGCTCGAGCACGACCTGATCCACCTGATGTACTTCAAGAAGACCCCGTGGGCCTATCACCTGATGATGGCGCTGTGCTGGCTTACGCGGCCGGGCACGATCAACCCATGGACGCGGCGGCGCATGCACCTGCATCACCACAAGGAGTCGGGCGGGGAATCGGATCTCGAGGAATTCGGCATCACCAACGGCGAACGCTGGGGCGTGAAGCGGCTGCTGATGATCGCGGACGGAATGCTCGCCGTCGTGCTGCGGCCGGACGCGATGCGCCGCAAGGTCAAGCGGTACGTCGCCGCGCAGCCGGTGCAGGATGCGGCCGAGCGCGCGCAGTTGCGCGTCGAACAGGTGTCGTCTTACATGCCGATCGGTCACGCGTACTACGCGCTGTGGCACGCGTTCATCGTCTATCATGCCGGCCTGTTCGCGCTGCATGCATTCGGCCATGCGCCGAGCGTGCCGGCGATCGTCGAGCGCGTGATGAGCATCGTCGATTTTCTCGCGGTCGTGTGGCTCGGGCCGAACTTCGTGCGCAGCTTCTGCATCAACCTCGTCAGCTCGAACATGCATTACTTCGGCGACATCGATTCACGCAACGTGATCCAGCAGACGCAGGTGCTCAACCCGTGGTGGATGCTGCCGTTCCAGCTGTTCTGCTTCAACTTCGGCAGCACGCACGCAATCCATCACTTCGTGGTGCGCGATCCGTTCTACATCCGCCAGTTGACCGCGCGAACCGCGCATGCGGCACTGCGTGAAGTCGGCGTTCGGTTCAACGACGTCGGCACATTCAAGCGCGCGAATCGCTGGGGCGCTTATCAGCCGTATCGCGGTAGGCGTGGCGCGCAGCAGGCCGACGCATGAACGCATACGGCCGCGACTCCCTTCACCGGATCAATCGCCGATCGCCGGCATCGGTCCGTGCCCACGGATCCACGCCCAATTCGCCAGTTCGGACATTTCCTTGTCGCCGCGGCTGTCGCCGTACGCGAACAGTTTCGCGGGCGGCTGACTCCCCCACCAGCCGCGCAAGCGCACGACCTTCTGCGGCCCCCAGCAATTCTCGCCATTCAGCCGTCCGGTGAACACGCCACGCTCGAACGCGAGGTGCGTCGCGAGCACCGTGTCGATGCCGACCGTCTTCGCCCACTTCTCCAGATACAGCGACGGCGACGCGCTGACCAATACGACTTCGTGCCCGCGCACCTGATGCTCGCGAATCCGCTCGAGCATTTCCGGACGCACGAAGTTCGGCAGATAGCCGTCGACGAACCGGCACGCCAACGCGTCGAGCGCGTCCTCGCGCATCGGCCCGAACGCAAACCCGGCGAACTTCGCCTTCGCGTCGCCGCGCGACAGCAGCCCCGCTTTCATCGCGACGATCCACGGCAGCGCGCGCAGGCCAGCCCACGCGAAACGAGGCGTGCCGACCGCGTAGCGGACGAAATGACGGAAGCTGTCGGTAGTCGTGATGGTGCCGTCGAAATCGAAGGCGGCAACGATGCGGTCGGTCATGGAGAGACGGGAAAGCAGTGAGATGCCCCGGAAGATAGCAGAATCGCGCCGGTCCACGCGAAACGGCGTGCTGCCGTATGGCTCGCGCAGCGACCGCGCGCGCCGGAGCGCGCAGTCGTGCGGTTCGTGCGGTTCGCTCAGCGCTGCGGCCGCGCCGCATGCGCCGCAGGCAGCACGACGTTCATCAGGTGATCGGCGCGCGACAGCAGATCGGTCACGCGCTCGTCGAGTCCGCGCAGTTGCGCGGGCTGCATCCGGATCTGCTGGACGGCCTGCCCGACGATGTTGCGGCGGTCGAACAGCGTGCGCTCGATACCGGCGTCATCCGGTGCGCGCACGACGTCCGACACCGCACTCAGCGCCGCGAGGACGACCACGAGGTTTTCTTCCGCATGGCGGACCTTCGCGGAGAGCTCCTCGGTGCGGCGCGGGAAAAAGCCGAGCGACTGCTTGAGCGCGCCGAGCGCCGCACGATAGTCGACGTGCGCCGACGCCGCGCCGAACCAGCGGTCGAACATGCCCGCCTTGCGCGTCGCCTGCGCGAGCATCCCTGCCATCATGTCGGCCGCGCCGAGCTCGTTGAATTCGCGCGTCGTCGCCGCGACGGCTTCGACGAGATTGCCGGCCGCCTCCAGCGCCCCGTCGCCGATCGTTGCGACCGTCGCGAGCTTGAGCGGCACCAGTTGCCGGATGTGCCGCTCGATGCGCGGCGCGTAATCGGGATAGAGATGCGGGAAGCTGGCCTGCGCGGCCCTAAAGCACGCTTCGAGCTGCGGATGGTTCGATCCGCCGAACAGCGCGCGGCCCAGCGCGTCGGCAGGCGCCGCACGCGTGGCGTGCACGGGCGCCGGCCCCAGGTCGAGCGCCTGCGGCGCCGGCCGCTCGGGCGCACGCGCGGCCGGCACACCGGCCGCCGCCGGCGTGTCGAACGCAAGACGCCCGGGCGTGCGCTCGGGCGTCGTATCGAACTCGAGCCGCTTCGGCTCGTCGGACGGATTCGCCATCGATGCTTGCTGCCAGGCGCCGCGCAGTCGCGCCAGCCGGGCTGCCGCCAGTCAGACCGCGCCGCCGTACGCGCGCACGAAATCGCCGAGGCCACGGTTGTAGCCGGCGCCGACCGCCTTGAACATGAAGTGGCCGTCGCGACGATAGAAGCTGCCCACCTGCACCGACGTCTCCATCGAGAAGTCTTCCTCGAGCGCATACTTCGCGATCACCGCGCCCGACACCTCGTCGGCGATCTGGATGTAGCTGTTGCGAACCTGCCCGAAATTCTGGCGACGCGCTTCGGCCTGGTCGATCGTCACCACCACCGAGATTTCCTCGACGTCGGCCGCGAGCTTCGTCACGTCGATGAAGATCACCTCGTCGTCGCCATCGCCGCTGCCCGTGCGGTTGTCGCCGCTATGCACGACGCCCATGCACTTCGATGCGGGCATCCCGCGCTTCGGGAAATCGTCGCCCGGCTGGATGAAGGTTTCCTTGCGGTCCATCGTCCGCACTTCGCTGTTGTAGAACACGAAGTGCTGATCCGAGATCAGCTTCGGATTGCTCTGCGCATCGTACTTGCACAGGAACACCGACACGTCGAGATCGAAATCCGAACCCGTGTCCGTCGCGTTCGCGTCCCAACCGAGACCGATGCGGAATTTCTGCGTGCCGGGCGCCTCCTTCGACAGGTTGACGCGACCGCCTTTCGACAAATTGATCATCTGAACCTCTTCTGCTGGAACCGCCGTTGCGCAGGCGGCAATGCCGGGCCGCACCGCGCGGCCCCTTGTTGATGTGATGCGTGTGCCGCGTTACTCGCCTGCCACCGCAGTCCGGTCTTCCTTGCGCTGCACGATGATCGACGACCACACCGCCGCAGCGATCATCGCCGCGCCGATCAGGCCCGTGATGACTTCGGGCACGTCGAACTTCACGCCGAGGAACATGATCGTCGCGAGCGCGCCGATCGCCCAGAACGCGCCGTGTTCGAGATAGCGATACTGCGCAAGCGTGCCCTTCTTCAGCAGCACGAGCGTCATCTCCCGGATGTAGGCCGCGCCGACGCCGAGACCGAGCGCGATCAGGAAGATGTTGTTCGACAGCGCGAACGCGCCGATCACGCCGTCGAAGCTGAACGACGAATCGAGCACTTCGAGGTACAGGAAACCCGCAACACCTTCGCGCACCACCCGCGTGCCCGTGTCCTCGCCGCCGACCAGGTCGCCCACGCCGTGCGCGATCACGAAGCCGATCACGCCGAACGCGCCCGCGAGCAGGAAGCTCACCTGCTCCGCGGCCGGCACGTAGAACGACGCGACGATCACGATCGCGAGCGTCAGCGCCACTTCCAGCGCCGTGATGCGACCGAGATGGCGCATCGGGCCTTCGAGAAAACCGATCCAGTGTTCGTCCTTCTCGGTGTCGAGCATGAACTTGAAGAACACCATCAGCAGGAACGCGCCGCCGAACGCCGACACCTCGTGATGCGCGGAGGTCAGCACCGCCGCGTACTTCTCGGGCGATTCGATCGCGAGCGTCAGCGCGTCCCACAGGCCGATGTGGCCGATCACCGCGACGATCAGCAGCGGGAACACGAGCCGCATGCCAAACACGGCGACCGGCAGGCCGAACACCATGAAACGGTTGCGCCACTTCTCCGACCAGTTCTTCAGCACGGAAGCGTTCACGACCGCGTTGTCGAGCGACAACGAGATCTCGAGTACCGACAGGACCGCGACGATCAGCATGTCCTTCACGCCGCCGAGCAGATAGGCGGCGACCAGCGCGATCACCGTGAGCGACAGCGGAATCTTGAAGTCTTTCAACATGATTGGGGTATGGAAGTTCAGGAAAATGGGCGTCCGCGCTGCGCTTACTTCGCGCGCACCCAGTCGCAGAATTCTTGCGTGATCAGTTGTTCGTAAATGTGTTCGTCGCTCACGTCGAGCGATTCGAGATGCAGGAAGCCGACGTTCGGCATCTCGTCCGCGACTTCCGCGAGAAAGCCGAATTCGCTCGGATCGCCTACACCGACGAGCGACCAGTACAGCGGAAAGTGCTGCGACTCGGCCAGCAGCTGGCGCACGCGCTTGCGGTCGTTCTTCGGGTTCTGGCCATCGGTGACGAACAGCACCCATGCGGGCAGATCGCCGTTCACCGGCGCGGGCGCGGGCGGGGCGGCGGTTTCGGCACCGCCGAACAGCCGGCTCAGGAAGCCGCGCTTTTCTTCGCGCCTGGGCTCCGGCGCGCGGAAGAAAAAGTCGACGATGTCGTTCATCACCGGCGCATACTGCGTGCCGCCCCACTTGTCGATCCGCGCCTCGAGCACGTAATCCGAAATGTACGAGCCGTAGTTTTCCGGCGTCGCGGTCGGCAGGCGGTCGTAGCCTTCGGTGAAGGTCCACGTGTCGACTTCGCCGTTGTCGTCGAACTTCAGTGCAATGCCAAGGATCCGGTCGTGCGTCTCCTGGATCACGCCCGACTGGTAAAGCGGCTTCGCGGAACCCGAGATGTCGAGCGCCGCGCCGACGCGCACGACTGGCGGCTTCAGGATCTGGCGTTTTTCGAGGACGATCGCGACCTTCGCCGCGCGTTTCTCAAGCGTAATCATGCGGTGTTCCTCAATTGTGCTTCGGAGCGAATCGGGTGATCAGGTCTTGCTCGAGCTGGCGCAGGCGCGGCGCGTCCTGCTCGCGCAGGCGCTTGCCGTCGGCGATGATCTGCGTGATGTCGTCGAACGCGCCGAACAGTTGCTGTTGCGCGTATTCGAACGTGTCGGTCGAGATCACCGGGCGCTGGCCGAGCTTCGCGACTTCCTGCGCGTTCTGCCGATTCAGATCGGCTTGCGCGCGGATCGCCTCGTCGGCCGCGTCGTAGGTCGCGTTCGCGAGCGCCGCTGCGCGTTTCGTGCTGAGCTGCTCGAGGTAGAGCGCGAACGCATTGGTCCATGCGGGAATCAGCACGGTCTTGATCGTCATGAACTTCGACGTCAGCGTGCGTTTCTGGTCCTGCTCCATCCGGATCTGCGGCGCGAGCTGCTTCGACATCAGCATCGCGCGATCGAGATCGTCGAGCTTGCTTTCGAGCGCGTCGACCTTGCGCTTCACGTCGAGCAGGCGCTGAGCGGCGAATGCATCGTCCGCCGGCTGCTGGCCGGCCGCGAGGTGCGCACGCAGCGCCGCGAGCGCCGTTTCGCCGTGCGCCTTCGCCTGCGCGAGCTCCTGGTGCAGCGCGTAGTTGTCGTTGTACATGCGCTCGAGCTCGTCGATGCCGGCTTTCTGGCGTTGCGCATGCGTCTCGAGTTCGACGACGAGCGTATCCATCCGCTTGCTCACCGACTCGTATTGCGACAGCAGCTTCTCCTTGGTCGAACGGAACAGCCGCGTGACCTGCGTGAGCAGCCCGCCCTTGTCGGCGCCGCGCGGGTCGAGCCCCTTCGCGGTCGCAATCAGTTCGTTGAGCTTGTCGCCGAACTGGTCGGCATCCGACGCGCGCACATTCGTGAGAATCTGCTGCGAGAAAGCGGCGATTCGCGTGCCTTGCTTCGCACCAAGCTGGTCGATCTCGTCGACGGTGATCAGGCGCGCGTGCTCCGTCGGCCGCACGGCCGGCGCGACGGCGGCAGCAGGCACCGCGACGTGTGACGAAGACTGGGTGGAAGGACGATCGCTGACCGCATCGGATTTCTTGTCGTCGAATAGCGGCTTCATGTGGCTATCACGTTTCCTTTTTTACTTTTGCAGCGTGTTGTCGTGTGCGCGAGACGCGCATCCGATTGCCGTCGTGCTCTCTCACGGGCGGCAGACGGACAATAAATGCCGTGGACACATTGCGTCAAGCGATCGAATTCTTTCACATTCCATTCATTTTGTAATAAAACACGCTGATGCCTCGGCCCCACAACGCTGCTCCCGTGGCCATGTATGGCTACCGCGCGGGATTCCGGCGCGCCCGAAGCTTACATGTCAGATCAATGCGAAATGAAGATGAAATAATCGGATTTTCGGGATTACGGACGACCTGGATGCCGCCGACCGGCGCCCGCGCCGATCGACCGCGGGTCATTGAATACGGCGCATCGCTTGCGCTGCTCCAGATCGAGAAGCCGATGGCGTACACCGATCCGCCGTCGAGCGCGTTCGGCGCCGACGGCACGCAGCGCCATCGCGGCATCGAGACGGCCGTAAAACGGCGAACCGTGGAAGGGTGTGCGCTTGATCGCGGGTGCGACCTACCTCAACGCGACGCTGCGGAACACGGCCAGCGGCACCAACGACGGCAACCGGCCGATCAGCGTGCCGTCGTTCCTGTTGAACCCCGCGCCGAATACGACATAGCGGCGGTGCATGGCCTCACGCTGAGCGCGCGCAGGATCCACACGGGGCTGCAGTATCTCGATATCACGAACACGATGTCGATTCCGGCCCGGGACCGCTTCGACCTCGGCGCGCGCTATGCGACCGAACTGTTCGGCAAGAAGACCACGTTCCGCGCGACCATGCGCAACTTGGCGAGCAAGTCGCACCGGTCGTCGACGATCGGCGGGTATCTGACGCAGGGCAATCCGCGCTCGGCGTGGCTGTCGATGACGACAGACTTCTGACGCGGGCGAAGGCCCGCCGCGCGGACCGCGGCGGGCGGATTCCACGCGGCCTCGACGGGTCGTTGAAAGGGGGTGGCGAGGGGGCGCCAGAGTTTGCTATACTCTCGGTCTTCCGGAGAGATGGATGAGTGGTTTAAGTCGCACGCCTGGAAAGCGTGTATAGGTTAATCGCCTATCGGGGGTTCGAATCCCCCTCTCTCCGCCAGGTTGCCAGTAACCCCTTGAAACGTCAGAATGCCTAGACAGTTCAAGGGGTTAAGTTTTTTGTATGGTACAGAAGCAGGTACAAAAACCGGCACAGACGAAGAGCGGCGCGAGTAAGGTCATCGAGGACCATACGATGCCGCAATACATGTCAAAGAATCCGAGTGGGACAGGCTACCTGTTCCGGCGCGCGGTTCCTGCCGATGTACGTCCTGTCATCGGCAAGCGGGAATTCAAGTACACCCTCGGCGGAGACTATCGTAGCGCTAGCCAGCGTTGCCGCGAACTTGCTGTCGAGACGGACCGTCAAATTGAAGACGCGCGCTCTTCAGCAACATCGCAGCCAGGGCCGAGCGGCGAATATGTGCCCACGATCCCGCAGATTTCACCGCCGCTCGCGGACATCACCGCAGTTACCCCCGATTTCATTGCGCACTTGCGCGCCACAGTCGTCGAGCAAGTCCAGCGCGGCGACAGGGAGCAGCGTTGCCGCGCCCGTGTAGCGGTCAATCCTGTCCAGAAGCTCCAGGAAATCGAACGGGTGCGAAGCTGGGCCAAGCTCGCACAATTCGGTGACGAGACTGCGGCCCATGGCTGGCGAGACATGCTGGCGGGCACACTCAGCCGAAACGGATACCGTCTGGCCGCTGACCTGCGCGGTTCGTTCCAAGAGCGCACTCTCCTCGTTGAATACGCTAGTGCGTATAACGAAGGCCTAGATATTCTGGAAGCTGAATACTCGGGCAAGCCGTTGCCTATCCGGCTGGCTGGCGAGCCTCTGAAGCGTCTGGAGCCAGTGTCACGAGCGGACACCATGCGATTGTCAACGGCCATCAGCCAGTTCCTTGAGCAGCTCCCTCCTTCGCAGGGGCCGATGAACCAAAAGCATGGCTTCATTCTCCCGGCCTTCCTCGAAGTGGTCGGAGACATGCCGGTCACCGAGCTACGGCAGTCCCACGTCAAAGACTTCCTGCTCACGGTCCAGAAGCTGCCGCCTCATTGGTCGGCTTTGCGGCGCAAAGACGGCGTCGGTATCCGTGATATGGCCAGCCGAGAATGGAACCAGACGCTGGCCCTCAAGACGTATGAGGGTTCGTATCTCGCATCGCTGCGCACGTTCATCGAGCGCGCCGTCGCAGATTGGCAGGACGTCGGGTTCCCGACGACGCTGACGACCAATATCTCCTATCTCGGATCGCGCACGAAGACCGAACGCAAACAGCGTGCGCTTCGGCCGCATGAGATTGAGCTGATTTTCTCCAGCGAACGGATGAAGAAAATTGTCGCCCGACCGACTCATGTGCATCAGTTCTGGTTGCTGGCGATAGAGCTGTACACAGGCGCTCGTGTTCGGGAAATCTGTCAGATTAATCCGCAGTCGGATTGGGGGTGTCGGGATGGAATCTGGTGGCTTCGACTCACGAACGAGCCCGGCGATAACCCCGACCCGCAAGTAAAGAAGTCCGTGAAAACCGGCAGACCTCGCACGATTCCGATGCACGCCGAATTGGTCCGTCTCGGTTTGCCGGAGCACCTTGAACGAACGAAGCGGGCCGGAGTTCGACGGTTGTTTCCGCAATGGAGGCCGACAAAAGGTAACGCGGGAGCGGCACCCGGCAAGTTCGTGGCGAACTATTTGCGCAGCATTGGGCTGCACGGCGTTGAGAATGAGCTAGGCAACGCGGTGCGTGGCTCGCACTCATTTCGACATACATTGCTCACCCACGGCCGGAAGAAAGGTGTGAATCTGCGCTGCATCAGCGGGCATAAAGAATCGACAGACAACGCCGTCGCCGATGGATACGAAGACGAAACTGTCTTAGTACCCTTGTATGAGATGGCCGCCCGGTTGGCGAAACTCGACTACGGCGTAACGTTACCCGCACCTGTTCCGGCAAAAATCGTCGCGTCGTCGGAGCGCGATCCTGCTATCCGTGACCAAGCCCAGACCAAGAGGTTGAGAAAAGCAGGAGACGCATAGGGGTGTGGCCGGATCGCCTGCGGCGATTCGGCCGAGCAAGTCCCAGTGCGACGGTTACTTACGTTTCCAGGCCGGGAGTGTGGACAGGTCAATTACTGCCGAACTTACTGGAACGGTCCCGTCTCGTAGTTCAGCCAAACGAGCCTTCCTTCTGGCGCGGTAGCGTTTGGCGCGTTCGGCGTCACTGAGCGCGCCTTCCTTCTTCAGTCGGCCGGGCTTAGCTTTTGGGGCGCAAGTCAGTTCGGAGGCTGTTCCAGCGTCTGAAAACAGGTCGAGTGTGACGTGGTCGTATTTGTCTCGCATGCAGAGTATAGGCTGCGTCACGGCGCATGAAAGTGCCAACGTGACGAATCGTCGAAAGCCTAGATTTCTACGCCGCCCGCGCACCGGCCATTGAGTGTCAGCGAGCTATACGTGACAGGCGCATCGCTATTTACGGAGCTCACAACAATGTCACCACGCACACACGAAACCATCCGACGCGCGAGCCTGAGTCTGAGCGCCGCCGTCTTAATGACCGCATTTGAAATCGGCATCTACAGCTTGCTGTTTCCGCCTGTTCAAGCTGTCAGCCTGCCTCTACTTGCCGTCGCCCTGCCAGGAAACTTTCTTATCGCGCTGACCGTGCCGACGAGGTGACGTCGGGCGATGGAGCGTGCGACGCATGCCTCATGGCACGTAAGTACGACTTGGGGCGCCCGGAGGGCGTCCGCGCCGCAGGCCGCACGCCGGGGAGCGGTGGGCAACCTGCGAACCGCACGGCGGCCGTCCACAGCCATGAGCTGTGGGCGGGCAGGTTGTCCAGGGCGGGCGAGTGCTCCGCCGCCGCCCGACGGGCCGAACGTAGGAGGTTGTAGTTGCGCAGCAACGTACAACCTCCGTAGTGAGTACATACCTTGTACGGTGCTCTCGCGCCCGAACGGGAGCTATACAAGCGTATGAGCTACCCGACCGTTATCAGAACGACCAAGCTTGCCAGCCTCGCCGCCGTGAAGGGCAGCGGACGTCACACATGGCGCGAGAGCGTTACGCCGAACGCGGATCCTTCCCGGACCAGTGCCAACAGCGACTGGCGTCCGGTCAGAAGCGCAGACGAACTCGCGGATGCCGTGGCGCGACGGGTTGGGCTGGCGACCGAGAAAGCGAAAGAGCCAGTCCTTTGCATCGAATATCTCATTGCGGCAAATGCCGCCGCGTTTATTGAGCACGGTGGCAAGGTAGATTCGGATGCGTATTTCCGGGACGCACTTGCATGGCTTGAGAAGCGTCACGGTGCGGCGAATGTTGTCGCAGTGAATATCCAGCGCGACGAGACTGCTCCGCACTTGGTCGCTTACGTCGTTCCGCTGGTCGAGGTCGCCGGCAGAACGCGGCGTCGCTCCGTCATTACAGGCACGAACGCAGACGGCAGCAAGCAGCGTGAACTTCGCGAGTATGTTCAGACCGCATGTATCCGCCTCTCGGCAGCATATTACCAAGGGACTCCAGCGAAAATGAGGGATATGCAGAGTGATTTTGCTGCATCAGTCGGGGCTCGTCACGGGCTTGTGCGTGGCGTGGAGGGCTCACGCGCGGATCATCAGACTATCAAGCACTGGTATGGAGAGCAGGCCGCCCGAGATTCAAGGTTGGCAGCGGCGGAACAGCGTGCAGACAGATTGCTTAAAGGCGTCACGGTGCTCAGTCGAAAAGTGGCGGAAAAGGCTCCGGAACTTGCCCGCGAGCTTGGCCTGACGGCTCCCTCTCCTCGACACGAGCGAGTCATGGCGCGTGAATGAGCTATTCCGTCTTTTGTAGAGTCGAAACAAAGTCGCCGTGTCCGGAAGGGGCTCCGCCCCCTCGCGTTCGATGGTTCTATCTTTGCATAGCGCCTGCGCGAGCCTCCCCCGAGCCTATGTGTAGGCGCGGCAGGTATCCACGCCATCGCGTCAGTCACCAGCCGCCCTGGCTGCCCGACCGCGTAGCGGTCCTTTAAGTAGAGGTCTACCTGGGTATCGGGGGAGGCTCAGCGGCGCGCAGCTCATTGCTTGGTCGCTCGGTCCCGCTGAGGGGGCTTCGCCCCCCTGAATTATTATGTAGATGTCTGATATTAAAAAATGAATTGCCTGCTTCCGAAATCGGAGAATACCGATAAAAGAG
The DNA here is from genome assembly GCF_021483755.1 of Burkholderia sp. WTPI3. Classification (NCBI taxonomy): domain Bacteria; kingdom Pseudomonadati; phylum Pseudomonadota; class Betaproteobacteria; order Burkholderiales; family Burkholderiaceae; genus Burkholderia; species Burkholderia sp. WTPI3. The sequence continues at coordinate 43,193 of NZ_JAGIXF010000007.1, forward strand.
CCGATATTTTAAATATTACAACGCTTTCAGTCCATGGAGTTCATCCATCAGTCCACTTTCGCGATATCCGCCAGTCCATGGATTCGGTATACTTGTCGCCACTTTCAGGAGGTGAGTAGTGTTAGCTGTAAAGCCTGAGTGGCCGGAACTCAACTTACCGCACGGTGTGAAAGAGGATACGCGTATTGCTCCGCATATCCTTGTTCGGAGTGCGGTATTCAGCACGCTGGAATATGCTGGAGCCGCCCAGCGACCGACGATTGTCGTGAGTGAACCAATGCAGCTTGATGCGATGTCGCAGTATCGCGTCGAGCAGCTTGAGGGGCCTCGTCTGTCCCAGAGCGACGCCGACCTCCTGTTCTGGCTCCTGGCACGGGCCTATCGTGATGGCGCTCCGAAAGACAGCGCGACGGTATTCTTCAAACGTGCAGAGGCGCTAGCAGCGCTGGGGCGTAGTCGTGGCGGTAAGACGGACGCGTTGCTTAATGACTCGTTGCAGCGCCTCTGCTTGGCAGAATTCAATTTTGAACAGCGCGATGCTGCTACCGGGGAGATGCAACCATTAGCTCAAACTCGGCTCCTGTCTAAAGTTGACTGTCCTGCCGACAAATCCGCACCGTACGACTACCGTGTCACAATTGCCGGGGGTGTTGCGACGCTGCTGAGGGGAAACGCTTGGCTCGCGCTATCCGGACAGGTGCGGAAGACGCTCGCAAGCGATCCGCTCGCAAAGGGGCTTCATGTCCATTTCGCGTCGAACAAAAAAGTGTTCGACGTATGGCCCGACACACTTAAGGGGCTAATGGGAAGAGAATCGATGAAGCAGGACAGCAAATGGCTGCGCGTGCTCGAACTCGCTCTTGCAAAGGTCGGTGCTGCCACGAGGTGGCCGCAATGCGAACTCGCAAAATCAGGCCCGTCCGCCGGTAAGGTGGTAGTGAAGAAAGGTGCGCTCCGACCGAAATTAACTACCGATGAGGCTTCTGGCTGAATGGATGATGAGTCCAGCCATATGCAAACGAAAATAAAGCAAGCGAAGGGGATATAAAGTGAATGACTTTTGCAAATTCCGTGTAAAATAAATGCAAATATGCACCAATGCCAATTAAATCGTCAATTGATATAACAATCAGAGCGCGGGCCTAGAGTCATCATTATGAGAAATTCTGTAAGCCTTCCACAAAACAGAATCACCCAAGGCACAATTTTCTGTGGTGCAAAATCACCCTATCCGCACTTGGAGTATTGTCATGGCATTTGCATTACTGCGCGTTGCGATACGGCTCGCGATTTCAAGGCGCCGAGCCTAACGTTCCTACCCGTCGTTCCATTGCATTGTTGGCTATGGGCGGAGGCGTTGCCCAAGGCAATAGCGGACCAAAAAAAGGCAGCTTTAGGCGCGTTACGAAGCCATTTGATTCAGCGAACTGGCACCGCCGCTATCCTCGACGCATTTGGTGTCGCAGAGGCTTTTAATTCCACAGACAAAAACGACAAAGGAATTCAAAAGCAGCGAACTTTTTATGACGAAGCTATTTTATCCGAAAGTCTTAATCCATATCAATGGAAGCAGGTCCCAGAATCGATAGCAAAAAAAGTTGCAGCGGAGGGAGGGTTACTTCTTTCCGGTAAGATTCAGGATTTCCATTTCATTGATGACGTCGAGGCTCCTTACGGCACCGATGAGCCGAAGCCGAGCGATGGCTTCGTTGTTAACTTCAGAGATATTCGAGCAATAAGCCGCGTTGGCGCACTGGAAATACTTAAAGGCATTGATGCAGAAAGATTGCGCAACTTATCTGAGGCCGATTTTTCTCTACACCACCTTTACGCCAATGATGATATTATAATTTCCCCAACAGGCGAACTGTCGTCGCCATATATCGAGCAGTTGATGCAAAATTTCTCGCTTGTGTTCGGCAGAATCGGCACGAAAGACATACCGCCTCATTATTCAGAAGCCATCCAAAAATTAGTGAAGGGTGAAAATTGAGCTATATTCTACTCGATAAATCGGCCTGCCAGGAAATCGTTCAGAATCGCTTTTTGCAGAATGCCGGCTTCCCGCCTGCGCGCGAACTGATTTCGTTGCTTAACGGCAAACGGGGCGCGCTTCCTGGCCTCACTGTGACGAACAACGCGGCTGGGGTTATCATCACGAAAGAGAATGAGATTCCAAGCGAAGATGCGGTTGTCTTTGACTTGGAAACACTGCGCCTAACGGATGCACTTAACGACAATGAGGTGCTCGTTGCTTTTCAAAAGACGCTGCGGTTCTGCGTAAAATATTGGGATGGCTTGGCTCTTAGCAGCAGCGAATTATTTGTTAAAGGCTCAACGAAAGCGGTTATATTCCCGCTTCCGTTCATTGCAAATGGAAGTTCGTTCCGCGTCACAATAGAGCGCGAACCCAATGCCAAGCGTCTTTCAAAGAGAACGAGTGGCCGATACCTGTTGGCGTACAAAAGTGGGCGAACAGAGGGGGATGGCGTAAGCGAAGAGGCTAGTCTCACGAACTTCAAAAAGGCCTATGAAGATTTTTCACAGATAATTGGCAACTCAAAGAATTTGGCAGCCACCAGTCACAACCAGGTTGCGCTCGCCTCACTTAACGTCACAACGTTGCAGTCGTCAAATCCCGCCATATTACCCGAGCAAGGATTCGAGAGATGGATGCACCTGCTGACTGACGAGCAAAAGAATTTCGTTAAGTCCGACTGGTCTGTCCCCCATCGTCTTGAAGGCCCGGCGGGAACCGGCAAGACGTTGTGTCTCGTATTAAAGGCAATTAATGTACTTCAGGGCTGCATTGCGAATAAAACTGAGCATAAGTCACTATTCGTCGTCCCTAGCGACGAATTGGCCGCATCAATCAAGGACCGTTTTTTCGGAAATGGGTACGGGGAATACGTAGTCGACTCCATCGGAGAATACTCAAATAAGTCGCAAAGTGTTACCGTGATAACACTGCAGAGATTGTGCGCGCAACTTCTAAATTATGAGATTTCCGATTCGGAGTTTCTTGATAGAGACTCTGTAGAGTCTAAAAATACGCAGCTACTTTATCTTGACCAAATAGTCTCTGATATAAAATCAAATGACCTGCAAGTTGTATCGCAATACCTTTCTTCTGAGTTTTATGATTTTTTGAATTCAGAAGATGCATGGGCGATAGCCCATCTTCTTCGGCATGAGGTGAGCGTCGTCATTAAAGGAAGGGCTAACGGTCAACTTGATGTCTACAAATCAATTCCGCCACTTGAATACGGGCTGCCAACGAAATCGCAGCAAGATAAAGAATATATTTTCAGCAAATATCAGATTTACCAGAACTTACTGGAGCAATCGAATCAATACGATATCGATGATATTGTGATATCTGCCATCGGCCAGTTGGACACTCCCATCTGGCGCAGGCGGCGTCAACAGCTTGGATTTGATTCAATTTTCATTGATGAGGTTCATCACTTCAATCTTAATGAGATATCCAGCCTTCATTATTTGACGAAAAGCTCAGTACTGGTGCCAATTTCTTATGGCATTGACCGCTCCCAGGCGGTCGGTGATATAGGATGGAACGACAGGGATTTTCAAGATGCAATTGGAGGTGGCGCGGCGAAGGATGATGTGGCAAAAAATTCTGTCTCCGCGATCTTCAGGAGCTCAACCCAGATAATTGAACTTGCCTTCTGCGTTACCGCATCAGGAGCAAATCTTTTCACTAATTTTGAGAATCCTTTAATTTCGGCCACAGAGACATTCACGGCTGAAGAGGAGCGAAAATCCACCAAGCCGTGCATCACTTATATTGTCGATGACCAGGATATTGCGTCCGTAACATACAAGCAAGTCGACCAGATGGCGCGGGCGCTGCAAGTGAGTAAAAGCAGCGTTCTTGTTGTTGCATTCGACGAACAGCTTTTGTTGGCGATTGTCGATAACTGGAAGAAATCAAATAAGGCATTTAAGCTATTGGATAGGCGTGGTGACTTTAGTGCGGTCGAGGAAGCAAATAAGGCGGGATGCGTGGTTATTAGTGCTCCCGAGTTTGTTGGAGGATTGGAGTTTGCCGGCGTTATATTGATTGGATGCGAGAAAGGTCGACTCCCTCAAGGCGGCGGAACCTCCGATTTTGGGCGCGCTTATTTAAATTATCGAGCTCACAACAATCTTTATGTTTCCATTACGCGAGCGAAATACCGCGCCGAATTTATTGTCAATAAGAATCGTGGAGTTAGTGAGATATTGCGTCGCGCAATTGAAACGAACTTATTAGCTGAGTGCTCCCCAACTGCCTAAGGTTCAAGGGGGACGGTAGCAGAGGGCCCCACTAGGAGCGACCGCAGGTTTTTGCGGGGGACAGGGGCCATCCCATATCTGGATTCGTGTTGAGGAAAGGAAGCGAGGCGAGCTGGAGAGACGGAAACCGCCGCTTCGCTGACTCAAGCTCATTGCCGTTACGCGTTGCGGTGAATGACAAATGGAGTTCCAGAAGTGGGCCGGTATCGGCGCGCTGCATTGTCCGCTCACGTCGCTCCTGGAACGTTTAACGGGCGTTGCTAGCCCGGCGTAGTTAGTACAGTATTCGATGTCACCGCAGGTACAATCGCAAGAAAGCGTCCAATCCACGTCTTTGCTACGTCTTTGTTTTTAAACGTTTTTATTTTCATGGGCCAGACTCCCCCTCTCTCCGCCAGACAATGGCAAAAAACCCCGCAAAGTCAATGACTTGCGGGGTTTTTTGTTTTTCGACCCATCATACAACCCATCATCAAGCAGAAATTCGCCAGCGCCGCTGAATTTCGCTGCGCCTCCATGTCGTCACGAAATGTCGGTGACATCGGCACCACGCGGAGGCGTTCCGTTCCCGGCACGCCACGCCACGCAACGCAACGCCACGCCACGCCACGCACAATAAAGGACGATTCACCGACAGGTGCGGTGCGCTGCGCAACTCAGCGACTACTCGCGAACAACTGACATACGCCAAACCAGCGTTCACGATCGCTATGAAGCCCCGCGCGAAATCCTCAACCCGTAGTGTTGCGCGTTGATTCTGACAACAGCAGCCTCGTTACTACATCACGCTCCAATCAAGAGGCGAAAGCTTGCGGTCGATAGCGGTTCTTTCCCTTGGGGTGTGTTAAGCAACCCCGGCACAACCATTTCCCTCAGAAGCTTAGTATCTTTTTTGTTACGCAAGTCTTTATTTCTACGCAAGCAGTTTGAAATAAGCATTGCTTCCAGAAACTCTATATCGCGATGCGAACTACCAGTCGGACCAACAAGCTTCCCACTTGGCGTGTATTTCGGAACCACGGTCAGCAACGGCGTACCTCTTCAACCAGCTATGGCATTGTTGTAATGCAAAAGCTTGTGGCTGGTGAAACATTCCTTCCGAAATGATTGCTTGACTGCAAGACCAACGTACCACGGCAATATCCCCTTTCCGGCTCTAATTGAAAATATATAACAACCTATCGCACCGGACAAACCTTCCTCCACCTCACCATCAACGCAATCCCAAAATTCTGCCTGTAATTTCTTGTCTGATTCAATCAAACCGTTTGAGCTTCGGGGGAGTTCAATCGAAGCATGATGGAAAAAATTCAATATGCACCCCGTTTTTAAGATTTTTAATTCGCCTTCTTCCTTGGGTAATCCCCCCGAGAAACCGGTGTGATCAGAAGTAGAATTTTCTTGTTGAGGGAGTTCTATGGAATGAAGAAATCGAGATTCACGGACAGCCAGATCATGGACGCGCTCAAGCGCGTGGAATCGGGGCTGTCGGTGCCGGACCTGTGCCGGCAGCTGGGAATCAGCACGGCGACGTTCTACAAATGGCGTTCGAAGTACGCTACGCGATGAATGCCTGAACGTACACTGGTTCACATCGCTGGCCGATGCCAGGGAGCAGATTGAACGATGGCGGGTCGAATACAACGAGAGTCGGCCTCACAGGGCTCTCGGTGAAGTGCCGCCTGCCGAATACGTCCGTCAGTTGGGCCTGCAGGCCCAACTGACGGACCAACAGAGCGCCGAAGACTAACATTGCCTTTGGCACTGAAAACCGAGACCGTTCAAAAACGAACTTTACTAGACTCCGGCTGGCCCGGTTTGCAGGGGGCAGGTCAATTACCCTCGAAAAAACGAGGCGAAAGCGTCGTTATGAGGCAACCAGAATTCAAATGCCCGCGCCAGCGGGCATTTTCGTTATGGGCAAGCCTCCGTCCCCGAACCACAGGCCAAGTTGGCGCCCGCCACCCCCTCACGGATGCCGGATGTAATCCACCAACGCCCGCGTATATTCATCCGGCGGCCGATCGAGCAAGCTCACCGCAATCGCCACCGCGAACCCGGCCGGCACGCCGAACACGCCCGAACTGATCGGCTCGATCCCGAACCACGTGCGCCCGGCAAATCCAGTGAGTTGCGTGAAGTACGGATACGTCGACACGATGTAGTACACGCACACCGCGAGCCCCGTCACCATCCCGGCGATCGCGCCGCGCGTCGTCGTCCGTTTCCAGAACACCCCGAGCACCAGCACCGGAAAGAAACTCGACGCCGCGAGTGAAAACGCCGCCCCCACCAGAAACAGAATCTTCCCCGTATTGAGCGACGCGACATACGACGCGAACAGCGCGACACCGAGCAGCAGCACCTTCGAGATCGTCACGCGTCGCTGGCTCGACGCATGCGGCGCGACCATGCAGTAATAGACGTCGTGCGACAACGCATTCGCGATCGTCAGCAACAACCCGTCAGCGGTCGACAACGCAGCCGCCAGCGCACCGGCCGCGATCAACCCCGACACGACATATGGCAACCCCGCGATCTCCGGCGCGGCCAGCACGACCATGTCCGGCTGCATCTGGATTTCCGACCAGTGCACGATGCCGTCGCGAATCACCTCGACGACACTGATCAGGTCGGGTTCGAAGTGATGCCACTGTGTGACCCACGCCGGCAATTCGGCGATCGGCTGCCCGACGAGGTTCGCAAGAATCTCGTACTTGATCATCACCGCGAGCACCGGCACGCTCAGATAGAACAGCGCGATGAAGAACAGCGTCCACCCGACCGAGCGACGCGCGGACGCCACCGACGTCGTCGTGTTGTAGCGCGTCAGGATGTGCGGCAGGCTCGCAGTGCCGAGCGACAGGCACAACAGCAGCGCGAGGAAATTCCGCTCGCGCGGCTTGCGTTCGTCGTCGTTCGCGGCGGGAAACGGCTCGTGCATCGGCACCGGAGGCTCGGCGCGCGCAAGCAGGTCGTCGCGCGCCTGTGTCCACGCGACGCGCGCCGCCGTCGGGTCACGCGGAAAATCGGCCAGCTCGCGCTCGCGCTGATTGATCTCGCGCAGCGGACCGTTGTGGCGCCGCAGGTCGGCAAGCTGGTCGACGAGTTGCCGGCGCGCATCCGCATACGATGCCGGCAAGCGGTCGAGCTGCGTCTGGATGACTGCGGCCTGCCGCCGATACGCATCGCGCACCTGCTGCTCCTCCGCCGCGTCGCGCACCTGCGCCTCGCGCGCCGCCACCCGCTCCATCAGCTTGCCGTAATTGAACTGCGGCACGGGCCCGAGCCCGTTCTTCATCGCGATCAGCGACACCGGTATCAGGATCGCGCTGATCAGGATGATGTACTGCGCGACCTGCGTCCACGTGACCGCGCGCATCCCGCCGAGAAACGAGCACACGAGAATGCCTGCGAGCCCGCAAAAGATCCCGATCGCGAAATCGACACCGATGAAGCGCGTCGCGATCAGCCCGATCCCCTGGATCTGCGCGACCAGATAGACGAACGAGCACAGGATCGCCGCGCCGGCCGCGAGCGCGCGCACCGCGGTGCTCGAAAAGCGCGTGCCGAGAAAATCGGGAATCGTGTAGCGCGCGAGCTTGCGCACATACGGCGCAAGCAAAAACGCGACGAGGCAAAAGCCGCCGGTCCAGCCCATCACGTAGGCGAGCGCATCGTAGCCGGTGGCGTAAAGCGAGCCGGCTAGCCCGATGAACGACGCCGCCGAGAGCCAGTCGGCCGCCGTCGCCATCCCGTTGAACGCGGACGGCACGCGCCGCCCGGCCACGTAGTATTCGACGAGATCGGACGTGCGCGACAACAGCCCGATCACCGCATACACGGCGATCGGCACGAACAGGAACACGTAGCCGATCCACACGCCGGAGCCGGTCGCGCGCTCGATCCGCCACAGCAGCGCGATGAAGCCGAGAAAGCCGAGCGTGTAGAGCGCGTACGCGCGTATCAGTCGATGCGTCAGCATGGCTCAGCGGGCATTGTGCGCATCGCTCGCGTGCATGGCATGGTCGTCGTACGCGCGGCGCAGCATGCGATCGGCGCGCTGCATCAGGCCGATGTAGACGACGATCAGCACGAGATACACGAGAATCGCGCCTTGCGCGCCGACGTAGAACGGCAGGCTGAAACCGGCGAAGCGAATGCCCGCGAGCGCGGGCGCGAAGAACGGCACGACGAACGACACCGTAAAGCCGATCGCCATCAGCACCGCTATCAGCGCGACGTTGAAGCGCCAATAGCGCGCATGGGCACGCGCAAGCGGCTCGGGAACGGGCGGCGGCACGGCGCGCGCCGGACGCGGACGGGACGAAACGGTCATGCCGTTATTTAGCAAAAAGCCCCTGCGCGGGCAATCGGGATTGCCGCGCAGGGGCTCGTACGCGCAACTCGCGCGATCAGCGCACTTCCGCGAGCTGGTCGAGGATCGCCGGGTTCTCGAGCGTGGAGGTGTCCTGCGTGATCGCCTCGCCCTTCGCGAGCGAGCGCAGCAGGCGCCGCATGATCTTGCCCGAGCGCGTCTTCGGCAGGTTGTCGCCGAAGCGGATGTCCTTCGGCTTCGCGATCGGCCCGATCTGCTTGCCGACCCAGTCGCGCAGCGTCTTCGCGAGCGCCGCGGCCTCCTCGCCCTCCGGACGCGAACGCTTGAGCACCACGAACGCGACCACCGCCTCGCCCGTCGTGTCGTCCGGGCGGCCGACTACCGCCGCTTCGGCAACCAGCTCGTGCGAGACCAGCGCCGACTCGATCTCCATCGTGCCGAGCCGGTGGCCCGACACGTTCAGCACGTCGTCGATCCGGCCCATGATCGTGAAGTAGCCGGTGTCCTTGTCGCGCACGGTGCCGTCGCCGGCCAGGTACAGCCGCCCGCCGAGTTCCTCGGGGTAGTAGCTCTTCCTGAAGCGCTCCGGATCGCCCCAGATCGTGCGGATCATCGCCGGCCACGGACGCTTGACCACGAGAATGCCGCCCTGCCCGTTCGGCACGTCCTGGCCCGTCTCGTCGACCACCGCCGCCATGATGCCCGGCAGCGGCAGCGTGCACGAACCCGGCACTGTCGGCGTCGCGCCCGGCAGCGGCGTGATCATGTGGCCGCCGGTTTCGGTCTGCCACCACGTGTCGACGATCGGGCAGCGCTCCTGGCCGACATGCTTGTGGTACCACATCCACGCTTCCGGATTGATCGGCTCGCCGACCGTGCCGATGATGCGCAGGCTCGACAGGTCGTAGCTCTTCGGGTGGACCTTGTCGTCGGCCTCGGCGGCCTTGATCAGCGAACGGATCGCCGTCGGCGCGGTGTAAAACACGGTGACCTTGTGGTCGCCGATCATCTTCCAGAAGCGGCCGGCGTCCGGCCAGGTCGGCACACCCTCGAACACCACCTGCGTGCCGCCGCACGCGAGTGGGCCGTACGTGATGTATGTGTGGCCGGTGACCCAGCCGATGTCGGCCGTGCACCAGAACACGTCGTCGGGTTTCCAGTCGAAGGTCCACTTCATCGTCTGCGCGGCCCACAGCAGGTAGCCGCCCGTGCTGTGCTGCACGCCCTTCGGCTTGCCGGTCGAGCCCGACGTATAGAGGATGAACAGCGGATGCTCGGCGCCGACCCATTCCGGCGCGCACGTGTCGGACTCGGCGTCCGCCAGCTCATGCATCCACAGGTCGCGCCCGGCATGCCAGTCGATCTTGCCGCCGGTGCGGCGATAGACGATCACGCTCTTGACGGCTTCGCAGCCGCCCATCGCGACGGCTTCATCGGCGATGCTCTTGAGCGGCAGCGTCTTGCCGCCGCGCGCCTGCTCGTCGGCGGTGACGAGCGCGACGGCGCCGACGTCGACGAGCCGCTCGTTCAGCGATTTCGCGGAGAAGCCGCCGAACACGACCGAGTGCGTCGCGCCGATGCGCGCACAGGCCTGCATCGCGACGATGCCTTCGATCGACATCGGCATGTAGATGACGACGCGGTCGCCCTTGGCGATCCCGCGTTTCTTCAGCGCATTGGCGAAGCGCGACACGCGTGCGAGGAGTTCGGCATAGGTGACGCGCGTGACGGTGCCGTCGTCGGCCTCGAAGATCACCGCGACGCGCTGGCCGTTGCCGGCTTCGACGTGGCGGTCGAGGCAGTTGTACGACGCGTTGAGCTCGCCGTCGTCGAACCACTTGTAGAAGGGCGCGTCGCTCTCGTCGAGCACCTTGGTGAACGGCGTGTGCCAGTTGAGGCCCTCGCGTGCGAGACGCGCCCAGAAGCCTTCGTAATCGCGCTCGGCTTCGGCGGCCAGCGCCCGGTAGGCCGGCATGCCGGAAATGGTCGCCGCCTTCTCGAGCGCCTCGGGCGGCGCAAACTGGCGGGTTTCGTGAAGAACCGATTCAATCGCAGACATCGACTACCCCTTGGTGAACATGAATCCTCTGCATGGCGGCGCGATCGTGCGCGCCGCGCGTCTTGGCCGGCGCATGCGCGCCGCTGTCTCCCACTCACCCGCGCGCGGCCCGAAGGCTGCGCGCGATGCTGCGCCGCACCACGTCACGAGACGGTGGACGTACGGCCCGGCGGTTTCCACGATAAGCGCCTGAACTTACCCGTCACTTACGCGACCGCGCCGTTTCGCACACCGCGCCGCGCCGCTTTACGGTCAGCCGCTTTACGGTCAGCCGCTTTACAGTCAGCTTTACGCTGTTACAACCGCGACTCTACAATCCTAACTGAACTCGCCTCCCGGATTCCAGCTTGAATCGCTACGCTCTCTTCCTCATCCTGTCGATGCTGTTCGTCGGCAGCAACGTCGGTATCGGTAAATCCATCGTCGTCTTCGTCCCGGTCGCCATCCTCGCCACGCTGCGCTTCGTGATCGCGATCGCCGTGCTGTGGCCGCTGTTCAGCCCGGTGAAGATGCGGGCGGTCCGGCGCGCGGAATGGCTGAACCTGTTCCTGCAGGCGTTCTTCGGCACCTTCATGTTCACGCTGCTGATGCTCAACGGCGTGCAGCACACCAGTGCGGTCGCGGCCGGCGTGATCACGAGCACGATCCCGGCCATCGTCGCGCTGTTCGCGTGGCTGATCCTGCGTGAAAAACCGAACGGCCGTGCGCTCGTGTCGATCGCACTCGCGATCGCGGGCGTCGTGACGATCAACCTTGCCAGCAATGGCGCGGGCAGCGCATCCGCGCACGGCAACGGCGGCACATCGTCCAGTTCGCTGACCGGCAACCTGCTGATCCTGGGCGCCGTGTGCTGCGAATCGATCTACGTAATCCTGTCGCGCCGTCTCACGCAGACGCTCGCGCCGATCGACATCTGTGCGTACACGCACCTGTTCGGCCTGCTGCTGATGCTGCCGCTCGGCGCGACGGCGCTGTGGCATTTCGATTACGCGAGCGTGCCGGCCGGCACCTGGGCCCTGGTGGTCTGGTACGGGCTGTCGGCCAGCATCTTCTCGTTCTGGCTGTGGATGAAGGGGATCCGCCACGTGCCGGGCAGTCTCGCCGGCGTGTTCAGCGCGGTGCTGCCGATCGCGGCAGCCGCGTATGGCATCGCGTTCCTCGGCGAGCGCCCGACGCTCGCGCACGGCATCGCGCTCGCGTGCGTCGTCGCCGGCATCGGGCTTGCCAGCCTGCGCGGCAAGCGCGTGCCGGCGGCCGCCGCCTGATCCGTCCCCCGCAGTACCGGCGCGTCGCTGCAGTCGCGCCGCCGACGCGTTACAATAGCGCCTTTTCGAGATTACCCCCGATACCTGCGCACCGCACCTGCACCTCAATCATGTCCGCCCCGCATTTGCCCGGCCCCGCCTGTCGTCCGCCGCGCCCGCCCGCGTGCTGATCTTCATGAGCCGCTGGCTCCAGGTTCCGCTTTATCTGGGCCTGATCGTCGCGCAAGCCGTCTACGTCTTCCTGTTCCTGAAAGAAGTCTGGCACCTGCTGTCGCACGCGAGCGGCCTCGACGAAGTCAGCGTGATGCTCGCGGTGCTCGGCCTGATCGACGTCGTGATGATCTCGAACCTGCTGATCATGGTGATCGTTGGCGGCTACGAAACTTTCGTGTCGCGTCTCGGCATCGACGGCCATCCCGACGAGCCCGAGTGGCTCGACCATGTGAACGCGGGCGTGCTGAAGGTCAAGCTGTCGATGGCGCTCATCAGCATTTCGTCGATCCACCTGCTGAAGACCTTCATCAACCCGGATCAGCACACGACGCACGCGATCATGTGGCAGGTGATCATCCACGTGTCGTTCCTCGTGTCGGCGCTCGTGATGGCGTGGGTCGACCGCCTGACGACGCACACGCACCCGGCCCATTTCCACGAGACGCATGCGCCAGCGGCGTCCCGACCTGCGGCCTGACCCGCCGCAACGCATTCCCCACAAGCCCCACAGAGTCTCAGCCATGACCGTCATCAAACAGGAAGACCTGATCCAGAGCATCGCGGATTCGCTGCAGTACATCAGCTACTACCATCCGCTCGACTACATCCAGGCACTCGGCCGCGCGTACGAGCTGGAAGAGAGCCCGGCCGCGAAGGACGCGATCGCGCAGATCCTCACGAACAGCCGCATGTGCGCGGAAGGCCGCCGCCCGATCTGCCAGGACACCGGCATCGTCACGATCTTCGTGAAGGTCGGCATGGACGTGCGCTGGGACGGCGCGACGATGGGCCTCACCGACATGATCAACGAAGGCGTGCGCCGCGGCTACACGCACCCGGACAACGTGCTGCGCGCATCGATCGTCAATCCGCCGGAAGGCGCCCGCAAGAACACGAAGGACAACACGCCGGCCGTGATCCACTACGAGATCGTGCCCGGCGACAAGGTCGACGTGCAGGTCGCGGCGAAGGGCGGCGGCTCGGAGAACAAGTCGAAGTTCGTGATGCTCAACCCGTCCGACTCGATCGTCGACTGGGTGCTGAAGACGGTCCCGACGATGGGCGCGGGCTGGTGCCCGCCCGGCATGCTCGGGATCGGCATCGGCGGCACCGCTGAAAAGGCGATGCTGATGGCGAAGGAATCGCTGATGGAGCCGATCGACATCCAGGAAATCATCGCGCGCGGCCCGAAGGACTGGGTCGAGGAACTGCGCGTCGAGCTGCACGAGAAAGTCAACGCGCTGGGCATCGGCGCGCAGGGCCTCGGCGGCCTCGCAACCGTGCTCGACGTGAAGATCATGGCTGCCCCGACGCACGCGGCGTCGAAGCCGGTCGCGCTGATCCCGAACTGCGCGGCAACGCGCCACGCGCACTTCGTGCTCGACGGCTCGGGCCCCGCGAAGCTCGAAGCGCCGTCGCTCGACGCATGGCCGAAGGTCCAGTGGGAACCGAACACGGAAACGAGCAAGCGCGTCGACCTGAACACGCTGACGCCGGAAGAAGTCGCGAGCTGGGCCCCGGGCCAGACGCTGCTGCTGTCGGGCAAGATGCTCACGGGCCGCGACGCTGCGCACAAGCGCATCGCCGACATGCTTGCGAAGGGTGAGAAGCTGCCGGTCGACTTCACCAACCGCGTGATCTACTACGTCGGCCCGGTCGACCCGGTGCGCGACGAAGTGGTCGGCCCGGCAGGCCCGACGACGGCAACGCGGATGGACAAGTTCACCGAGACGATGCTCGCCCAGACAGGCCTGATCTCGATGGTCGGCAAGGCGGAACGCGGCCCGGTCGCGATCGACGCGATCAAGAAGCACAAGGCTGCATACCTGATGGCGGTCGGCGGCGCGGCATACCTCGTGTCGAAGGCGATCCGCGGCGCGAAGGTGCTCGCATTCGAAGACCTCGGCATGGAAGCGATCTACGAATTCGACGTGCAGGACATGCCGGTGACGGTGGCCGTCGATTCGTCGGGCACGTCGGTGCACCAGACCGGTCCGAAGGAGTGGCAGGCAAAGATCGGCAAGATCCCGGTCGCAACCGCTTAAGCGCGATCGAACTCAAGGCCGGACGGAAGTCCGGCCTTTTTACTTCTCATTCTCATTATTGCGCTCGGCCCATTATTCACGGCTGATTCTCATTACACGCAAAAGGCAGGCCCGACAAGGCTTTGAGGCTTGGCTTTTCTCGTTCGAGCGATTATCGTTCGGTTTCTGAAGCCCCACTGAACAAGGAACAGCCATGCAAGGCGACAAGAAAGTCATCGAATATCTGAACGCCCAACTGAAGAACGAACTCACGGCGATCAACCAGTACTTCCTGCATGCGCGCATGTACAAGCACTGGGGCCTCGAGAAGCTCGGCAAGCACGAATACGACGAATCGATCGGCGAAATGAAGCACGCCGACTGGCTGATCGAGCGTGTGTTCATGCTCGACGGCCTGCCGAACCTGCAGGACCTGCACAAGCTGCTCGTCGGCGAGGAAACCGAAGAGATCCTGAAGTGCGACCTGAAGCTCGAGCAGATTTCGCAGTCCACCTGCAAGGAAGCCATCGCCTACTGCGAATCGGTGCGTGACTACGTGTCGCGCGAGATCTTCGAAAAGATCCTCGACGACACCGAAGAGCACATCGACTGGCTGGAAACGCAAATCGACCTGATCGGCAAGGTCGGCCTGCAGAACTACCAGCAAACGATGATGGGCTCGCCCGAGTAAGCGCGGTAACCGCCACGATCGCCACCGCGCCGCCCAGATGACGATGACGAACCAGCCAGCCGCTTCCGGGGTCCGCCCCGCAGCCCCCGTCGGTATCTTCGACTCGGGGCTCGGCGGCCTGTCGGTGCTGCGCGCCGTGCGCGCGCACCTGCCCGGCGAGTCGTTCATCTACGTCGCCGATTCGCAGCATGCGCCGTACGGGCCGCGCGACGAGGCATTCATTACGGAACGTACGCTGGCGATCGGCGAGTGGCTCGCCCGCGAAGGCGCGAAAGCCCTCGTCATTGCATGCAACACCGCAACGGCGCGGGCGATCGCGGCCATCCGCGAATGCCTGTCGATACCGCTCGTCGGTGTCGAGCCGGGCATCAAACCGGCCGCCGCGCTGTCGTCGACCGGCGTCGCGGGCGTTCTCGCCACGCAATCGACACTGAACAGCCCGCGCTTCCAGGCGTTGCTCGACCGCTACGGCGCCGGCCGCCGCTTCATCTGCCAACCCGGCCACGGGCTCGTCGAAGCGATCGAACGCGGCGACACCGACTCGCCCGCGTTGCGCGCGTTGCTTACGCGTTACCTGCAGCCGATGCTCGACGACGGTGCCGATACGCTGGTACTCGGTTGCACGCACTACCCGTTCTTCACCGAAACGATCCGCAACCTTGTTGGCGACCGCCTGACGATCGTCGACACGAGCGACGCCATCGCCCGCCAGCTCACGCGCGTTCTCGACGAACGCGGCCTGCGCGCGCCGGCCGGCACGCGTGCCGCGCCGCCGCGCTTCTGCTCGACCAGCGATGGCCTGCAACTGCGCGCGCTCGCGTCGACGCTGCTCGGCCTCGATGCGCCGGTCGAATCCGTTACCATTTCCTCGCCGAACGCGCGCGCCTGCGCGACCGCCTGACGCGGGCCGGCACGCCGCCGGTACGCCCTCTCCCGCCGCACCTTCCGTTTCAAGGGTCCGATGACCTTAAAAAAAGCCCGCCTCAGGCTTGTCAACACCCTCAAATTTAATGATAATAATTCGCATTAACGTTAGCTATCGCAACTCATCATGATCGTCTGCGTGTGCAAGTCTGTTTCCGATCGCAAGATTCGCGCGTCCCTCGCCGAAGGCGTCAGCTCTTTCGATGAGCTCCAGTTCGAGCTTGGCGTGGCCACGTGCTGCGGCAAGTGCGAGGAGTCCGTACGCGACCTCATGGCCGAGCAAGGTGTCTGCGCGAGCCGGTGCGGTGTCGAGCACCACGCTCATCCGATCCCGGTGACGTTCTACGACCGCAAGGCCGCCTGAGCGGCGCGGGGCCTACGCATGCGGCCCCGGCCGCAATTTTTGTTTCGACCGTCAGCAAGCCACCATCCGCGCGAGCCAACGGCTTACCTGCCAAGGAGCCTGTCATGGAATTGCTGATCGGATTTGTGACCACCGTTTGCATCTCGCTGCTGATTTTCCGCAAGTGATGCCGATTCACCCGTCGCCCCCCGGGTGCGGCGTCGTTCTTTCAAGCTAACATGCAGGCTTCGCAATCCGCTCCTGCCGGCGTCTTGCCGGCTGCTCCACGTATGAATCCCCGGGTCATCGCTGTCGCGGTCGGTGTGCTGGCCGCACACGCGATCATGCTGACGGCCGCGTGGCTCCATCGCAACGCACCACCGCCGAAGGAAGTCGCGGTACAGTCGATCACCGCGCAACTCATTCCGCCGGCGCCGGCTGCCCAGCCGGTGGCGGTCCAGTCGGCCGCCCAGCAGCCTGCGCCGCCCAAGCCCACGCCTCGCGTGAAGCCGAAGGTCGAGCCCAAGCCGGTGCAGAAAGCCATCCCGACACCTCGGCCGGTTGCGCAGGCACCGTCGCCGACGCCCGCGCCGGCAGCCGTCGATCCGACACCGGCCCCCGCCGCACCAGCTCCTGCTGCGCCGGCTGCGGCACCCGGCCCGGCTCGCGAGACGATGCAGGTCGGCGCACCGAAGAACGTATCGGCGCTCACCTGCAATTTCGTGAAACCCGCCTATCCGTCGATGTCGAAGCGACGCGGCGAAACGGGCACGGCTTATGTTCACTTCATCATTGGCGTGACGGGCAAGATCGAAAGCGTCCAGTTGCAGAAGAGCAGCGGCTACCCGCGCCTCGACGAAGCCGCACTCGAGGCGACGCGCGCCAGCACGTGCCCGCCGTACATCGAGAACGGGCAAGCGATCCGCGCCGCCCATACGCTGCCCTTCAACTTCACGCTCGACGACTAACCCGTCATATTCGGTAGATTCAAAGGAAACAAGAAAATGCAAAGCTACGGTATCGCGCACGTCTGGGCGCAAGGTGATTTCGTCACGCGCGCCATTGCGATCACGCTGCTCGTGATGTCGGTCCTGTCGTGGATCGTGATCATCGTCAAGGGCTGGAACGTGGTTCGCCTGAACCGTCTCACGAAGAATGCCGAACAGGCCTTCTGGCATTCGGACAATTTCGACGACGGCATCAAGAAGCTCGGCCTCACCGCATCGACGCCGAGCGAGAACCCGTTCCTCGCGCTCGCGCTGTCGGGCAAGGAAGCCGCCGATCACCACCATCAGACGCAACCGCACCTGCACGACCGCATGGACGTGTCGGACTGGGTCACGCGCTGCCTGAAGGACACGATGGACGAAGGCATCTCGCGCATGCAGGCCGGCCTCGCGATTCTCGCATCGATCGGCAGCACGGCGCCGTTCGTCGGCCTGTTCGGCACGGTCTGGGGCATCTATCACGCGCTGCTCGCGATCGGCGCAACCGGCCAGACGTCGATCGACCAGGTCGCGGGCCCGGTCGGCGAATCGCTGATCATGACGGCCTTCGGCCTGTTCGTCGCGATTCCCGCGGTGCTCGGCTACAACGCACTGACCCGCGCCAACAAGGGTGTAGTCAGCAAGCTGCGCCGCTTCGCACACGGCCTGCACGCGTACTTCGTGACGGGCGCGAGCCTCGCGTCGTCGTCGACCCGCGACGGCCTGCGTCTCGCGACGCGCGCCAGCTGAGCGGGGTGAACCATGGCAATGAACACCGGTTTCAGCGACGATGACGACGATGGCGTGATGAGCGAGATCAACATGACGCCGCTCGTCGACGTCATGCTCGTACTCCTGATCATTTTCCTCGTGACGATCCCGGCGATGCAGCACGCGGTAAAGATCGACCTGCCGCATGCAAGCAGTCAACCCGTCGATGAGAAGCCGCAAACGGTCGACGTCGCGATCGAAGGCAATGGCACGCTCCTGTGGAACGACGAGACGGTCACGCGCGAACAACTGCAGGCACACATTGCGGAAGCGGCAAAGCATCAGCCGCAACCGGAGTTGCACCTGCGTGCAGACCGCAAGGTTGCATATGAGCGCGTCGCCGAAGTGATGTCGGATGCGCAGGCCGGCGGCCTGACGAAACTCGGCTTCGTGACGGAGCCGACCGCGAAGACGAAGTAACGCACGCGCATTGCGCGCGTCGTTGGTAGCGTCTCGCCAGCCTCACCTCGCCGGCCACACCTCGCCGGCCACACACAAAGTAAAAGGCCTTCATCGCCAGATGAAGGCCTTTTTTCATGCGCACGCGGGCGCCTTCGGGCGGCGGGCTCTTCGGCGGTATCGGTTGCGCCTCGAGCAACGCAAATGCGACTACCGTGGTCTGCACGGATTGCGCGTTCTGCCCTATCTGGCTCGCAATATATGCGGCCACCTGATTCCGCTCAGAACTTCCTTCACGAAATGGGATTTCAATATAGGCTCGCGCGTGCGCGCATTCAAGGCCCCGCCGATTGAAACTTGCGATTGCAGACGGCGCTTCAATGACAAAACAAATTTGCCACGACGCGCATTTTCCATTCAGGTGGACGAAGCATCGGCCGCCGCCGCTTCCTTCTTCGCGCGCTCGGGACACCCCGGCTGCTTGTATTCGCCATGGTCGAGCTTCTCGACCAGATAGTCGACGAACGCACGCACGGCCGGCGGCATCCCCTGCCGCGAGACGAACACTGCGTAGAGCTGCGGCACCGGCAGCGTCCAGCCCGGCATCACCGGCGACAACTGGCCCGCGCGCAATGCATTGCCGTACATCATCTCGGGCAGCGCCGCGATGCCAAGCCCGTCCAGCACCGCTTCACGGATCGTCATCAGGTCGGCCGTCACGAGGCGCGGATCGTGCTCGTGCAAATGACGCGTGCCGTCCGGTGCGATCAGGTTGAACACGTGCCGCCCGTCGACGCTCGGCGTATCGAGCGTCTCGAAGTGCGCCAGATCGTCCGGCACCAGCGGCGGCGCGTTCTGGTTCAGCAGGCTCGGCGCACCGACCAGCATCTGCTCGGTGCGCCACAGTGGCCGCACGACGATGTTCGCGTTCTGCGGCGGCTCCGAGCGCACGCGCAACGCGACGTCGATCGAATCCTCGAACAGGTCGATCACGCGATTCGTCACACGAATGTGCACCTTCACCTCGGGATAGCGGTGCAGGAATTCAGGGAGGAGGCGCGACAGCATCGTCTGCGACAGCGTGACCGGAACGCTGACGCGCACCGAACCGCGCGGCGACGCGCGCAGTTGCTGCACGGCGTTCATCGCGGCCCGGGCTTCGGCGAGCATCGCCTGGCAATGCTGGTAGAACAGTTCCCCCGCCTCGGTCAGCGCAAGCTTGCGCGTCGAGCGCTGCAGCAGGCGCACGCCGAGCGCCGCCTCGAGTTCGGTCAGGCGCCGCGACAGGCGCGATTTCGAGATACCCAGCACGCGCTCGGCTGCCGAGAAACCGCCGTGCTCGACGACCTGCGAAAAGTACATGAGGTCGTTCAGGTTGTGTGCATCGATGTTCATGTCATCGTTCCAATTTCAGAACAATCCATTGCGAAGCGCCGCAAATCGGACGGTAAAACGCCCAATATAATAGCGCTATGTTTCAAAAATAACGCTATTCCGACGATAACGAGGGCTTCTGCATGACGACCGCTCGCTCGCTTGACCGCACGTACCCCGCACTTCGCACGACCGAAGGCGGCGGCTTCGTGGTTCACCGTCCGTTTCCGACCCGGCTGCTGATGGATTTCGATCCGTTCCTGCTGCTCGATGAAATGGGTCCCGTCGACTATGCGCCCGGCGAAGCCAAGGGCGCGCCCGACCATCCGCATCGCGGCTTCGAGACCGTGACGTACGTGCTCGACGGGCGCTTTCGCCATCGCGACTCGGCCGGCCATGCCGGCACGCTCGGGCCCGGCGACGTGCAGTGGATGACCGCCGGCGCCGGCGTCGTGCACAGCGAGATGCCGGATCCGGCATTCGCGCAGGCAGGCGGACGCTCGCACGGCTTCCAGCTGTGGGTCAACCTGCCGCGCCGCGACAAGCTGATCGCGCCGCGCTACCAGGAGATTTCGGCCGACCGCATCCCGAGCGCCACGTCGCCGGACGGTCGTGCGCACGTCCGCGTGATCGCCGGCGAGGCATTCGGCGTACGTGCGGCGATCGAGACGCGCACGCCGATCCTCTACCAGCATTTCACGCTGCAACCGGGCGCATCGGTCTCCCAGCCGGTGCCGGCGGGCTATCGCGTGTTCGCCTATCCGCTCGATGGAGCGGGCCGTTACGGGCCCGACAGACAGCTTGTCGACGCACGGCACATGGTGGTCTACGGCGATGACGGCGACGCAGTGACGTTCGAAGCCGGCGACACGCCGCTCGACCTGCTGCTGATCGGCGGCGTGCCGCTCAACGAGCCGATCGTCCGCTACGGGCCGTTCGTGATGAATACCGAGGAAGAGATCCGGCAAGCCGTCGTCGACTACCAGACCGGCCGCATGGGAAGTATCGAGGCGTGACGCCCGATCGGGACGCAGGTGCCGCGAAATGACTCGTTTTGCGTCACAATGAGTTCTTGAACCATGTGGCTGTCCGCCACCAGAAGGAACCCGTCCCCTTGAACTTCGAACATCTGATCCAGATCAACTCCGACGATCCGGCCGTGCCGTCCCTCACCCGCGAGCAGCTCTGGGAAGGCCTCGTGCTGCGCGCCGAACAGCCGCAGCTGTTCGTGATCGGCCTCGACAGCTGTGTCGTCCACGAACGAACGGACACGACGCTCGAACGCGAGCTGCATTATGGCCATGCGACCGTGCGCGATCGCGTGACGTTCACGCCGAACCAGCAAGTGCGCTACGACATCCACGCAGCGGGCGGCGAAATCGGTGGCTCTCTGACGATGACGATCGAGGAGCGCGACGACCATGAGCTGTTCCTGCGCTTCGAATACCGCACGACGCTGACCGTTACGGACGACAGCGAGGAAGCGCGCCAGACGCACGGCATCGTCAAGGAAGCGTATCGCACGTCGGACATCGACACCGTGCGCCTGATCCGTGAATACGCGCAGGGCCGCAAGGACCCGGATCCGCTGCACTGACGCGCCGGGCGGTCTATGGGCCGCCCCTTTGATACAGGCTATCGGGTTGACCACTTCGATCGATAAAGAGTTTTTGTAAATGGGAATAGTTATCATTTAGAATTCATTCCATCGTATCGACAGTCACCGATCAACCGAATGACCGACACCACGCGCCCGACCACGCTGACCTTGCGCCGCCCGACCGGCACCGCAGGCGGCAACCGTCAAAAGACGGCAGCGGTCACGACGCCGGCGAAGCCGGCCGCAAGCCGCGATGCAGGCACACGGGTCGTCAGCAGCGATGCGCTGCTGCAGGGCCACAGCCACATCAGCATCGCGCACAACGGGGAGACTTATCAGCTGCGCGCCACGCGGCTCGGCAAGCTGATCCTGACGAAGTAACGACAGAGTATTGTGGGGACCACCTCCCTGAGAGGTGTTGGGCAGTAGCCAGCGTAACGGCTTGCACGCGAGATCTAGACCCCTTCGTGCAAACACACTCAAGCAGCCGTTGCAGCAAGCCAAGCCATTTTTTTGGTTCTCGCACAAGGAAGAAAAAAAGCGACACGTCGAAGGACGTGTCGCTTTTTTATTTGGGCGGCCGGACGCGGAAAGAACAAGTATCCGGCCCACCCGCCCCGCTGTTCGAGCGCTTCGGAGCCGATAACGGAACCTCGTCCACCGGGTTGCGAAGCGCAACGGCCGCGAAGCCGTCGATGCTGCGTCAGAAACCCCAGAACATCAGCCACCACGCACTGTCGACGACGGCGAGGCCGGCCGCAAAACATGCGAATGCAGCCAATCGGCGCGGCCACGCCGCATAGCGCCCCGTCACCTTCCATGCGAGCCAGGCGCTCCATGCATTGGCACCGGCCAGAATCGCGATGCGCACGTCCGACGCCCAACCGAGCGGCACGTGCTCGGCCCGCAGCAGCGACAGCGTCGTCGCCGACAGTCCGAGGAACACGCCCGCGCCGGCGATCGGGATCAATGCCTGTGCGAGATGATGGAGACGCACGCGATCGAAGCGGCCGAGCATCAGCGTCGCGCCGGCCAGCAGCACGAGCAGCGCGGTGCCGTACACGAGCCCCGTCCCGACGATGTAGCTGACGATCAGGCCGCCGTCGAGCCACGAAAACACGTCGTTACGATCCGGGTAATGCGTGAGCAGGAACCACGGTGCATTGGTCTCGAGCGGCCACGTGATGTCGCGGTCGATCAGCCAGCCCGCGAGCCATTGCTTGATCTGCACGAACCACGGGCTGACGGTCCAGTGAAATGCACCGATCGCGACACCGAGCAGGCCGTACAGGATCAGTGCCGTGTCCCACGGATTCGCCTGCTGCGCGCCGAGGTTCACGACTTCATCGGACGGCGAGCGCAACGACAGCGAGATCGCATCGCGATGCCCGCTGCAGCGGCCGCACATATGGCACGACGCCGCGCCCTTCATGCTGCGCAACGGCACGAGCGGCGCGCAGTTGATCGGAATCACGCGATGGCCATGTTCGCCGTTCTTGTACGAGCGGCGCCACGCCTCCTCGTCAACCTTGTAGCGCATCGGCGCGAGCCGCGACAGCAGCCCGAACACGCCGTTGACCGGGCACAGATACTTGCACCACACGCGCTTCTCGCGTCCGTACAGCAAGCCGATCACGATCGCGCCGACGGTCGAGCCGCCGAGCACGAACAGTACCGCGAGCGGGTACTGGTACACGCTGACCATCTGTCCGTAGATCGTCGTGAGCCCGAACGCGACGAACGGCCAGCCGCCCCACCGCATCCAGCGCGGAATCGCGCCGCCGCGGCCGAACTTGCTCGCATATTCGGTCAGTGCGCCTTCCGGGCACAGCACGCCGCACCAGACGCGGCCGAGCATCACCATCGACAGCAGCACGAACGGCCACCAGATGCCCCAGAACACGAACTGCGCAATCAGCGTGAGATTGCTCCACAGATGCGCGGAATCGTCCGGCAGCGGCAACACTGCCGGTACGATGATCAGGAACGCGTAGACGCCGACGACGACCCACTGGATGCCGCGGATCACCGCGCCGTGGCGCTGCATCCACTGGCCGGCCTGTGCGAGCCAGCCCGGCTTGGCTGCGGCGACAACGCTCATGCCGTGCGACCCGCGGTAACGGCCGGACGGCGGCTTGCGCACTTCATCAGCAGCCACACGACCGCCCAGTACACCGCATACGCGATCAGGTTGGTCAACGCCGGATGTGCGCGATAGCCCGTCAGCGTGGCAACGAGCGAGCCGAACGTGCTCGAATCATCGAGGATCCCGGACGTGTCCCACACCTGCGAAATGCCGAGCGGCAGGATTTCCTTGTCGATCAGCTTGTCGACACCCGTCTGGAACAGGCCCGCGCCCAGGAACAACAGCATGATTTCGGTCACGCGGAAGAAATGCCGCCACGAGAAGTACTTGCCGCCAAGTTGCAGCAAATAGAACGTGAGGAACGCGAGGCCCAGACCGATCACGACCGCGAGCATCTGGCTGCCGTCCACGTGCCCTGACTGGCCGAACCCGAGACCGTACAGGAAGATCACCGTCTCGCTGCCTTCGCGGGCGATCGCGAGAGCGACCAGCACCCCCACGCCCCACCAGTTCGAATCGCGCGTGCTCTGCTGCAGCGAGTGCTCCATGTCGCGCTTGAGCGTGCGGCCGTGCCGGCGCATCCACAGCACCATCTGCACGATCAGCACGCACGCGATCAACACCATCGCGGTCTGGAAATAGTCCTGCGCGTCGCCGGACAGCACTTCGGTAAAGCCGACGAGCGCGGCGCCAAGGCCGACGGCCATCAGCAAGCCGGCCGCGACACCGGTCCACAGATACGGCAGACCGCGACGCGCATCGTCGTCGCCGTTCTTCAGCCATGCATAGAGGATGCCGACGACGAGCAGCGCTTCGACGCTCTCCCGCCAGACGATGAACAAGATCTGACCCATTGAATCCTCCTGACGTGCGAGGCAAGGCACTCGTGCGCCCGCATGCAGATAAAACGCGTTACTTCGCGACGATCACGCCCTGCGCCTGCTGGTGGAAATCGTCGAAAAACTTGTATTCGCCCGGCGACAGCGGAGCGACGACCACGAACGAATCGGCGCCCGGCGCAAGCACCTTCTCCTTGCGCAACTGCACGCTCTCGAATTCGGCGGCACCCTTGCCGGTATTCTTGATCTCGATCTTGAAGCGCTGACCAGCCGGCACTTCGATGCGGGCGGGATTCAGCTTGCCGTCCGTCATCTCGAGCTTGAACGTCGGCAGATCGGCGGCATGCACCGCGCCGGCGAGCCACAGCGCGGCGGCTGCGACAGCGATTTTCTGGGGATATTTCATTCTGGGTTCTCTACGCCGACGGCGCGCCAAGGCGCGCCGTCCGTGATTCCACCGATCAGTACCCGCCCTTCTTGCCGATGCCGGCGAACGGGAAATCGTATTCGAGGGTGATGGGCTTGAACCACGGGCCCACGCCCGTTTCCTTGTCGACATGGCGGCCAAACGCCATGTGGCCCGACTGCATCGGCGGCTTGACGGTCATTGTCAGGTGGTACTTGCCGGGGCCTGCCAGCTTCACGTTGTCGCCATAGTGCGGACCGTCGCTCGCCACCATCGGCATCAGGTCCCCTTCAGCCTTCCACTTCGTGTCGCCCTGCTTCGTCAGCTTGTACGTGACTTGCAGGTACGGCATCCAGTCGCCTTCCGCGAAACCCGTCGGGTTGTTCTTGACCGCGTGGATATCGGCCTCGAGGTGAACGTCGGAATCGGACGCCTTGCGCATCATCCCTTCCGGATCCATCGTGATCGGCTGCAGGTACACCGCGCCGATTTCCATGCCGCCCTGGATCTGCTGCTTGCCGATCGGATATTCGGCAGCCGAAGCCGACATCGCGGCAAGCGCCGCCGCTACCGCAACCGACGTGCGGATGAACGAAGAACCCAACATGGACACTCCTTGTTATTTGTCTGACGACCCGCGCGCCGCCCTCCCGGACGCCGCGCTGAAAACACTAACGCAACGAAGAACGTTAATGCGAACTATTCTCAATACTTGGAAAGTTTAGCACCGAACGGCCTCCGGAACAAACGGGACCCCGCGTAAACCCCTGATCCCACAAGGCTTATAACGCCGTTACCGAGAGGCCTCAGTGACGTTTGGAAAGATTTACCGGCCGCCGCTGACGTGGTCGCCCACGTTCGCGCCAAATACGCGTTCGCGCAGCAGCGCGAGCTGGTCGCGGGTGGCCGCAGCCTTCTCGAACTCCAGGTTCTTCGCGTAATCGGCCATCTGCTTTTCGAGGCGCTTGATTTCCTTCGCGATCTGCTTTTCCGACATGTCCTCGAACTTCGCGCGCTGTTGCGCCTCCTTCAGCTCCGCACGCGCGTCGTCGGCGTTGTAGACGCCGTCGATGATGTCCTTGATGCGCTTCACCACGCCGCGCGGCGTGATCCCCATCTTCTCGTTGTGCGCGATCTGCTTCGCACGACGCCGCTCGGTCTCGCCGATCGCACGCTTCATCGATTCGGTCATCGTGTCGGCATAGAGAATCGCCTTGCCGTTCACGTTCCGCGCGGCGCGGCCTATCGTCTGGATCAGCGAGCGCTCGGCGCGCAGGAAGCCTTCCTTGTCCGCATCGAGAATCGCGACCAGCGACACCTCGGGAATGTCGAGGCCCTCGCGCAGCAGGTTGATCCCGACCAGCACGTCGAACGTGCCGAGCCGCAGGTCGCGAATGATCTCGACCCGCTCAACCGTGTCGATGTCGCTGTGCAGGTAGCGCACCTTGACGCCGTGATCGGCCAGGAACTCGGTGAGTTGCTCCGCCATCCGCTTCGTCAGCACGGTGATCAGTACGCGCTCGCCGGCATTCACGCGCGCGTTGATCTCGGTCAGCACGTCATCGACCTGCGAACTGGCTGGCCGCACTTCGATTTCCGGATCGACGAGCCCGGTCGGCCGCACCACCTGCTCGGCGATCTGCCCCGTCACGCGCTGTTCGTAGTCGGCCGGCGTCGCCGACACGAACACCACCTGGCGCATCTTGCGCTCGAACTCCGGGAACTTGAGCGGCCGGTTGTCCAGCGCGGACGGCAGCCGGAAGCCGTAGTTGACGAGGTTCTCCTTGCGCGCGCGGTCGCCGTTGTACATCCCGTTCAACTGGCCGATCAGCACGTGCGATTCGTCGAGCAGCATCAGCGCGTCGGGCGGCAGATAGTCGACGAGGGTCGGCGGCGGCTCGCCGGGTGCGGCGCCGGAGAAATGCCGCGAATAGTTCTCGATGCCCTTGCAGAAGCCGAGCTCCTGCAGCATCTCGAGGTCGAAGCGCGTACGCTGCTCGAGGCGCTGCGCCTCAACGAGCTTGCCGTCGCGGTGGAAGAATTCGAGGCGCTCGCGCAATTCGTCCTTGATCGTCTCGACCGCACGCATCACGGTGTCGCGCGGCGTCACGTAGTGCGACGACGGATAGACGGTGAAGCGCGGAATCTTCTGCCGCACGCGCCCGGTCAGCGGATCGAACAATTGCAGCGTCTCGACCTCGTCGTCGAACAGTTCGACGCGCACGGCCATCTCCGCGTGTTCGGCCGGGAAGATGTCGATCGTGTCGCCGCGCACGCGGAACGTCCCGCGCTGGAAGTCCTGTTCGTTGCGCGAGTACTGCATCGCGATCAGCCGCGCGATCACGTCGCGCTGGCCGAGCTTGTCGCCCGTGCGCAGCGTCAGGATCATCTGGTGGTACTCGGACGGATTGCCGATACCGTAGATCGCCGACACCGTCGCGACGATCACCACGTCGCGGCGCTCCATCAGGCTCTTCGTCGCCGACAGCCGCATCTGCTCGATGTGCTCGTTGATCGACGAGTCCTTCTCGATGAACAGGTCGCGCTGCGGCACGTACGCTTCCGGCTGGTAATAGTCGTAGTACGAGACGAAGTACTCGACCGCGTTGCGCGGGAAGAACTCGCGGAATTCCGCGTAGAGCTGCGCCGCGAGCGTCTTGTTCGGCGCGAACACGATCGCCGGGCGGCCGAGCCGCGCGATCGTGTTGGCCATCGTGAAGGTCTTGCCCGAGCCCGTCACGCCGAGCAGCGTCTGGAAGGCAAGGCCGTCGCCGACGCCTTCGACGAGCGTTTCGATCGCGGTCGGCTGGTCGCCTGCAGGCGGATACGGTTGATACAGCTGGAATGGCGACCCTTCGAAGGTCACGAATTTCGATTCGTCGAGCGCGTCGCCGACTTCGGCGTGATGTTCGGACATGGAGTGCGGCCAGAGCGAGGGCAAAAAAACTATTCTAGCGCTTCGCGGCAGGACGGACCGCTGACGACTCCTGACGCATGGCCGTCGCCCGAAATCGCGATTTGCCGCGCAATCGCCGCCCCGGCCATCGTGAATTCGCTACAATATCAGGCTGCTGCGCTTTCCGGCGCCGTGCCGTTGGCGCGCGGTCCGCTGCGCCCGTCCCGCCGGCTGAAAGCCTGACCCTCTTTTCACTACTGCCGAATCATCATGTCGCTCTTCTCCGCTGTCCAGCTTGCTCCCCGCGACCCGATCCTGGGCCTGAACGAAGCTTTCAACGCCGATGCGCGTCCGACCAAGGTCAACCTCGGCGTCGGCGTGTACACGAACGAAGAAGGCAAGATCCCGCTGCTGCGCGCCGTTCGCGAAGCGGAGAAGGCACGTGTCGACGCCGGCCTGCCGCGCGGCTACCTGCCGATCGACGGGATCGCCGCCTACGATGCAGCCGTGCAGAAGCTGCTGCTCGGCAACGATTCGCCGCTGATCGCCGCAGGCCGCGTGGTCACGGCGCAGGCACTGGGCGGCACGGGCGCGCTGAAGATCGGCGCCGATTTCCTGCGCACCGTGAACCAGAACGCGAAGGTCGCGATCAGCGATCCGAGCTGGGAAAACCACCGCGCACTGTTCGAAGCGGCCGGCTTCGAAGTCGTCGCCTACCCGTATTACGACGCTGCCACCAACGGCGTGAACTTCGAAGGCATGCTGTCGGCACTGAACGGCTACGCAGCCGGCACGATCGTCGTGCTGCACGCGTGCTGCCACAACCCGACCGGCGTGGACCTGACCGAAGCGCAATGGCAGCAAGTCGTCGACGTCGTGAAGGCACGCAACCTCGTGCCGTTCCTCGACATGGCCTATCAGGGCTTCGGCGAGAACATCGAGGCTGATGCCGCTGCCGTGCGCCTGTTTGCCGCGGCCGACCTGAATGCGTTCGTGTCGTCGTCGTTCTCGAAGTCGTTCTCGCTGTATGGCGAACGCGTTGGCGCGCTGTCGATCATCACGTCGAGCAAGGAAGAGGCGACGCGTGTGCTGTCGCAACTGAAGCGCGTGATCCGCACGAACTACTCGAACCCGCCGACCCACGGTGGCGCAGTCGTCGCAGCAGTGCTGGCATCGCCGGAACTGCACGCTTCGTGGGTGCAGGAACTCGGCGAAATGCGCGACCGTATCCGCGCGATGCGCAACGGCCTCGTCGAGCGCCTGAAGGCGAGCGGCGTCGATCGCGACTTCAGCTTCATCAACGCGCAGCGCGGGATGTTCTCGTATTCGGGCCTGACCTCGGCGCAAGTCGATCGCCTGCGCGAAGAATTCGGCATCTACGCAGTCGGCACGGGCCGCATCTGCGTCGCAGCGCTGAACACGCGCAACCTCGACGCAGTCGCCAATGCCGTCGCAGCGGTGCTGAAGTAAATCGGCATCGAAAGGCGGCAGCCGTCACCAGGCCGCCCCGCCGAAATGAAAAACGCGCTCCCCGGAGCGCGTTTTTTATGCCGGCCTGCTTGCCGGCATTCGTTACTGCATGAACCAGCCGTGGCTGACGACGAACGACTGGCCGGTGAGCGCGGCGCTCGGGAAGGCCGACAGGAACAGCACCGTTTGCGCGACGTCCTGCACCGTCGTGAACACGCCGTCGACCGTGTTGCCCAGCATCACCTTCTTGATGACTTCCTCTTCGCTGATCCCGAGTTCCTTCGCCTGCTCCGGAATCTGCTTGTCGACCAGCGGCGTGCGCACGAAGCCCGGACACACCACGTGCGAGCGCACGTTATGCTTCGCGCCTTCCTTCGCCAGCACGCGTGCCAGTCCGAGCAGGCCGTGCTTGGCCGTCACGTACGCCGACTTCAGCGGCGACGCTTCGTGCGAGTGCACCGAACCCATGTAGATCACGACGCCGCCGCGATCGTCCTTGTACATGTGCTTGAGCGCGGCCTTGGTCGTCAGGAACGCGCCGTCAACGTGGATCGCCTGCATCTTCTTCCAGTCGGCGAACGAGTAGTTCTCGATCGGGTTGACGATCTGGATGCCTGCGTTCGACACCAGGATGTCGACCGAGCCGAACGCCTCGGCCACCTTGTCGATGCCGCTGTTGACCGCGTCCTCGTTGGTCACGTCCATCGCGACGCCGATCGCCTTGCCGCCTGCCTTGTTGATCTCGTCGGCAACCGCGTTTGCGCCGTCCTGGTTCAGGTCGGCGATCGCGACGGCCGCACCCGCTTTCGCGAGTTCGAGTGCGATTTCCTTGCCGATGCCGCTTGCGGCGCCCGTGACGACTGCGGTCTTGCCGCTCAGATCTGCTGCCATGTCCGTCTCCTTCCGTTATCGAATCCAAAAAGCGCGCCCGTGCGTCCGCTTTCGTCGCGCGGCCGTGCACGCAGGCCAGTCGCTATTGTGCACGATCGGCCCCGCCGTTCGCGGCCAAAACGTCTAAGCTTAAGGTCGGTTTCGGATCGAGGGAGATTCGCATGCACTATCGACGACTAGGCCGCTCCGGCCTGCAGGTCAGCGCGCTTTCGCTCGGTTCGTGGGTCACGTACGGCAATCAGGTCGACCAGCGGGTCGCCCGCGAGTGCCTCGCGGCGGCCCGCGATGCGGGCGTCAACTTCTTCGACAACGCGGAGGTCTACGCGGGTGGAAAGTCGGAGGAAATCATGGGCCGGGCCCTGAAGTCGCTCGGCTGGCCGCGTATCAGCTACCTGGTATCGACGAAGTTCTTCTGGGGTCTCGCGGAAGCGCCGAACCAGTACCACACGCTCAACCGGAAATATCTGCTGAACGCCATCGACGGCTCGCTGCATCGGCTGCAGCTCGACTACGTCGACCTCGTCTATTGCCATCGCCCGGACCCGAACACACCGATCGAGGAAACCGTCTGGGCGATGAGCGACATGATCGTACGCGGCAAGGCGCTGTACTGGGGCACATCCGAATGGAGCGCCGACGAGATCCGCGCCGCATACGAAATCGCCGAGCGGCATCATCTGCACAAGCCGGTCGTCGAGCAGCCGCAGTACAACCTGTTCCACCGTACCCGGGTCGAACAGGAATATACGCGGCTCTACGACGACTACGGTATGGGTCTCACGACCTGGAGCCCGCTGGCATCGGGGTTGCTCACCGGCAAGTACCGCAACGGCGTACCGCCAGACAGCCGCGCGCAACTGCACGGCTACGACTGGCTCCGCGACCGGCTGACGGATCCGGCCAGCAACGATGTCGTCGAGCGGCTCGGCGAGATCGCGGCCGAACTCGGCTGCAGCACCGGCCAGCTCGCAATCGCATGGGTGCTCGCGAATCCGCGCGTGAGCTCGGTGATTACAGGCGCGTCGCGGCTCGAACAGATCGGCGACAACATGCGCGCGCTCGACGTCGCCGCGAAGCTGACGCCGGAGGTCAAGCAACGCATCGAGGAGGTAGTCGGCGACGCATACGAGTAAGGCGACTTACGGCCACTCGCGTACAATACGCGGCCGCATCGGCGCCCGGCTCGTCAGCCGCGCGCGATCGCCCGTTTTCATCGATTCATCTTTTCGTTCCAGGCAGCCAGCCATGCTCAGCTATCGTCACGGTTTTCACGCAGGCAATCACGCGGACGTGCTCAAGCACGCCGTCGTCGTCCAGTTGCTGCGCTACCTGAACAAGAAGGACAAGTCGTACTGGTACATCGATACGCACGCGGGCGCCGGCGTGTACTCTCTACGCGACGGCTACGCCGCCAAGACCGCGGAATTCGATACCGGCATCGGCCCGCTGTGGAACGACAAGAACCTGCCTGAAGCGCTGGGCGATTACATCGATGAAGTCCGCGCGCTGAACGACGACGGCGAGCTGCGATTCTATCCGGGCTCCCCATATCTCGCATGGCGATCGATGCGCGAGCAGGACCGGATGCGCCTGTTCGAAATGCACACGACGGAAATCGACGTGCTGCGTCACAACTTTCGCGATGCAGGGCGACGCGCGATGATCTTCGCAGGCGATGGCTTCGAGGGTATCAAGGCGTTGCTGCCACCGGCGCCGCGCCGCGCGCTCGTTCTGATCGATCCGTCCTACGAGGACAAGAAGGACTACGCACGGACCATCACGTGCGTCACGGAATGCCTGAAGCGGTTCGCAACGGGTTGCTACGCAATCTGGTATCCGCAGGTTGCGCGCGTGGAGTCGCAACGTTTTCCGGAACAACTGAAGCGTCTGCAGCCGAACAACTGGCTACACCTGACGTTGACGGTATCGAACCCGCCTGCAGACGGACTGGGCCTCTACGGCAGCGGAATGTTCATCCTGAATCCGCCCTACACCCTCGCGCAGAGCATGAACGAAGCGCTGCCCTACCTCGTGGAACGACTCGGGCAGGATAGCGGCGCGCGGTGCCAGATCGAGCACCGCGGAAACTGAGCGAGCCGGCCGCCGTTACGGCTGCTGTCGCGGCATGGGCCGTGGTTGATTGGCCGGTGACGTGCCCCAGCCGGGGACATTGATATACGGCGCGACAAACAGCGGAACCGACGAATTCGACGTCTGCCCGGCCGGCGTTCGCATACGCGCCGGTTCGACGATCGGCTCGGACGACAGCGGCGCAGTTTGCAACACCAGGCCACCCTTACCGTCCTGAATACCGCTTTGCGTGTCAAGAATCAGCGGCCTGGACGCGGTCGCGGCGCCCGCCGCGACGCAGTGGACGAGCACCGCAACACCCAGAACAAGGCGCGTGCGGGGAACAGAACGCACATCGAAACGCAAGCGC
Source organism: Burkholderia sp. WTPI3 (assembly GCF_021483755.1). NCBI lineage: Bacteria > Pseudomonadati > Pseudomonadota > Betaproteobacteria > Burkholderiales > Burkholderiaceae > Burkholderia > Burkholderia sp. WTPI3. Next base: position 75,508 of record NZ_JAGIXF010000007.1, read on the forward strand.
ATGATCGTATTCTTCCTGTCCAAAAGCAGGCCCATACCATAGCGCTGCATCACCGATTTCACCAGATCCGGCGCACAAAAAACAAAGCCCCGTCAACACGGGGCTTGCTTTTCGTTCGGTGCCACATGGCACCTGACGGTGACTCCGATTACAGCGAGTAGCCGTTGGTTTCGAGCGAACGGATACGGCTCTCGAGCTGGACGATGTCCGACGACGTGGCGAGGTAAGCCTCACGGCGCTCACGCTCTGCGGATTCGAACCAGTTGCTCAGCTTTTCAACGATGTAGGCGATCATGACGTTCTCCAAGGAAGGGGGGACCCCTGGCGAATCGAGATTCAGGGATTTCCCGTATAGGGTTATCCCGAATTATAGCGATGCCGCACCAAGATGCCAGTGAAATACTTGCATGGAGACCATTCCCATTCGGAATGGATCTTGAAGCATCTCCGCCAACTTATTGATTTTTAATAAGACTAGCTCGATGCCCATTTTGAACTCGAGGACGCGCACTAATCTGGTTCGCCGACCCGATCCGCCAAGCGCGCCAAAATTGGGCATTCCGGGCGCTCGTCACCATGACAGTGCGCGGCCAGATCGGCCAGCGTATTGCGCATGTCGCTCAGTTCCGCGATGCGCTTGTCGAGTTCGGCCACGTGTTCGAGGGCTATCGACTTCACTTCGGCGCTCGCTCGGGAGCGGTCTTGCCAGAGCATCAGCAGCTTGCGGATATCCTCGACGAGGAAGCCGAGTCTTCGTGCCTGACGGATGAAGCGCAGGATATGGACTTCGTCCGGACCGTAAATCCGATATCCAGCGTCGCTACGCTTGCTCGGCGCCAGCAGGCCGACTTGTTCGTAGTACCGGATCATTTTTGCACTGACGCCGGATTCGCGTGACGCGTCACCGATATTCATTCCCCCACCCTCTTCACAAGCCCAGCTTCGAACGCGAATGCCGGTACAGATGTGCCGACGTCGACACTTCGATCGTATCAAATCGCGTCGTTTCGTTCCGGGATGGGCATTGGTTGGCGAGATCAACCTCAGGTCGCCATGTCTGCGAAGCGGCTTGTCCATCTCCGCCCGCCTGCATTTCCGTCGCGCCAATGCAAAAACCCCCGCCTAGTTGGGCGGGGGTTTCTGGCTTAGGGAGCCTGACGATTACCTACTTTCACACGGGAATCCGCACTATCATCGGCGTAGAGTCGTTTCACGGTCCTGTTCGGGATGGGAAGGGGTGGGACCGACTCGCTATGGTCATCAGGCAAAGAGGGGTGTTCTGCTGGCACGGCCAACAGAACCAATCTGGGAAGAAGCAGTAATTTAGGTTGTGTGTATCACACACGAGAATCCAACATGTCGCGCTGGATCGCAGCCGGTGCTTGCGCACGGCGCCGATCTACAAGGCAGACTTGTTATAGGATCAAGCCTTACGGGCAATTAGTATCAGTTAGCTGAACGCATTACTGCGCTTACACACCTGACCTATCAACGTCCTGGTCTCGAACGACCCTTCAAGGGGATCTAGTCCCCAGGGATATCTCATCTTAAGGCGAGTTTCCCGCTTAGATGCTTTCAGCGGTTATCTCTTCCGAACATAGCTACCCGGCGATGCCACTGGCGTGACAACCGGTACACCAGAGGTTCGTCCACTCCGGTCCTCTCGTACTAGGAGCAGCCCCCTTCAAATATCCAACGCCCACGGCAGATAGGGACCAAACTGTCTCACGACGTTTTAAACCCAGCTCACGTACCTCTTTAAATGGCGAACAGCCATACCCTTGGGACCGGCTACAGCCCCAGGATGAGATGAGCCGACATCGAGGTGCCAAACACCGCCGTCGATATGAACTCTTGGGCGGTATCAGCCTGTTATCCCCAGAGTACCTTTTATCCGTTGAGCGATGGCCCTTCCATACAGAACCACCGGATCACTATGACCTGCTTTCGCACCTGCTCGACTTGTCGGTCTCGCAGTTAAGCACGCTTATGCCATTGCACTATCAGCACGATTTCCGACCGTACCTAGCGTACCTTCGTACTCCTCCGTTACGCTTTGGGAGGAGACCGCCCCAGTCAAACTGCCTACCATGCACTGTCCCCGACCCGGATCACGGGCCAAGGTTAGAACCTCAAACAAACCAGGGTGGTATTTCAAGGACGGCTCCACCGAAACTAGCGTTCCGGTTTCATAGCCTCCCACCTATCCTACACAGATCGGTTCAAAGTCCAATGCAAAGCTACAGTAAAGGTTCATGGGGTCTTTCCGTCTAGCCGCGGGTAGATTGCATCATCACAAACACTTCAACTTCGCTGAGTCTCGGGAGGAGACAGTGTGGCCATCGTTACGCCATTCGTGCAGGTCGGAACTTACCCGACAAGGAATTTCGCTACCTTAGGACCGTTATAGTTACGGCCGCCGTTTACCGGGACTTCAATCAAGAGCTTGCACCCCATCATTTAATCTTCCGGCACCGGGCAGGCGTCACACCCTATACGTCCACTTTCGTGTTTGCAGAGTGCTGTGTTTTTATTAAACAGTCGCAGCCACCAGTTTATTGCAACCCCTTCACCCTTTGCGCGCAGGCGCATCAAGCTACAAGGGCGTACCTTATCCCGAAGTTACGGTACCAATTTGCCGAGTTCCTTCTCCCGAGTTCTCTCAAGCGCCTTAGAATACTCATCTCGCCCACCTGTGTCGGTTTGCGGTACGGTCATCGTTAGACTGAAGCTTAGAGGCTTTTCTTGGAACCACTTCCAATTGCTTCGCTCCCTAAGGAGCTCGCGCCACACCCTTGAATCCTGCGCCCGGATTTGCCTAAGCGCCTTCTCCAATGCAGCGACCGGGACTTCCAACACCCGGACAACCTTCCGCGATCCGTCCCCCCATCGCATCTAACAATGGTGCAGGAATATTGACCTGCTTCCCATCAGCTACGCATTTCTGCCTCGCCTTAGGGGCCGACTCACCCTACGCCGATGAACGTTGCGTAGGAAACCTTGGGCTTACGGCGAGGGGGCCTTTCACCCCCTTTATCGCTACTCATGTCAGCATTCGCACTTCCGATACCTCCAGCACGCTTTTCAACGCACCTTCGCAGGCTTACGGAACGCTCTCCTACCATGCGAGCAAAGCTCGCATCCGCAGCTTCGGTATATAGCTTAGCCCCGTTACATCTTCCGCGCAGGACGACTCGATCAGTGAGCTATTACGCTTTCTTTAAAGGGTGGCTGCTTCTAAGCCAACCTCCTGACTGTTTTAGCCTTCCCACTTCGTTTCCCACTTAGCTATATTTGGGGACCTTAGCTGGCGGTCTGGGTTGTTTCCCTCTTGACACCGGACGTTAGCACCCGATGTCTGTCTCCCGTGATTGCACTCTTCGGTATTCGGAGTTTGCTATGGCGGGGTAATCTGCAATAGACCCCCCAACCATGACAGTGCTCTACCCCCGAAGGTGAGACACGAGGCACTACCTAAATAGTTTTCGGAGAGAACCAGCTATTTCCAAGTTTGTTTAGCCTTTCACCCCTATCCACAGCTCATCCCCTAACTTTTCAACGTTAGTGGGTTCGGACCTCCAGTACGTGTTACCGCACCTTCATCCTGGCCATGGATAGATCACTTGGTTTCGGGTCTACGCCCAGCAACTGAACGCCCTATTCGGACTCGCTTTCGCTACGCCTGCCCTATACGGTTAAGCTTGCTACTGAACGTAAGTCGCTGACCCATTATACAAAAGGTACGCCGTCACCCCTTGCGAGGCTCCGACTGTTTGTATGCATGCGGTTTCAGGATCTATTTCACTCCCCTCCCGGGGTTCTTTTCGCCTTTCCCTCACGGTACTGGTTCACTATCGGTCGATCACGAGTATTTAGCCTTGGAGGATGGTCCCCCCATCTTCAGACAGGATTTCACGTGTCCCGCCCTACTTGTCGCACACCTAGTTCTTTCATACTGTTTTCGCCTACAGGGCTATCACCTGCTATGGCCGCACTTTCCAGAGCGTTCGGCTAACAATACAAATAAAGAGTGCAAGGCTCATCCCATTTCGCTCGCCACTACTTTGGGAATCTCGGTTGATTTCTTTTCCTGCGGTTACTTAGATGTTTCAGTTCACCGCGTTCGCTTCGCATGGCCTATGTATTCAGCCATGGATACTCCAAAAGGAGTGGGTTTCCCCATTCGGACATCTACGGATCAAAGCTCGTTTGCCAGCTCCCCGTAGCTTTTCGCAGGCTACCGCGTCCTTCATCGCCTGTGATCGCCAAGGCATCCACCACATGCACTTGTTCGCTTGACCCTATAACGAGTCTGTCTCATCGACAGTCGTTACAGGTTGAGTTCTCGCGTTGTGCCGTATTCCAATTGAGTCAAACATAGAGTTCGAATCATCTTGAGATACATCGATACAATCACAACCCGGATAACTTCCACGTCCATCTCAAGACGCTTCCGCTATCCAAATTACTTACTTCTTCCAGATTGTTAAAGAACGACAGCCGATACGTAAGACGTATCACTCTGACTGGCTCAATCGCCAATGACAAAGACTCGAACAACGCTTCGTTCGAATGCTTGTCATTGAAGATTGGTGGAGGCAGACGGGATCGAACCGACGACCCCCTGCTTGCAAAGCAGGTGCTCTCCCAGCTGAGCTATGCCCCCATTTGAGTACAGATACCCTCAGGTGTGTTACCGCCAGACAATGGTGGGTCTGGTTGGATTCGAACCAACGACCCCCGCCTTATCAAGACGGTGCTCTAACCGACTGAGCTACAGACCCCTGAGTCTGTCTTTAATTTACAGCCGATAAGCGTGAGCGCTCAACTTTGCGAGAAGCTCTGGAAAGGAGGTGATCCAGCCGCACCTTCCGATACGGCTACCTTGTTACGACTTCACCCCAGTCATGAATCCTACCGTGGTGACCGTCCTCCTTGCGGTTAGACTAGCCACTTCTGGTAAAACCCACTCCCATGGTGTGACGGGCGGTGTGTACAAGACCCGGGAACGTATTCACCGCGGCATGCTGATCCGCGATTACTAGCGATTCCAGCTTCATGCACTCGAGTTGCAGAGTGCAATCCGGACTACGATCGGTTTTCTGGGATTAGCTCCCCCTCGCGGGTTGGCAACCCTCTGTTCCGACCATTGTATGACGTGTGAAGCCCTACCCATAAGGGCCATGAGGACTTGACGTCATCCCCACCTTCCTCCGGTTTGTCACCGGCAGTCTCCTTAGAGTGCTCTTGCGTAGCAACTAAGGACAAGGGTTGCGCTCGTTGCGGGACTTAACCCAACATCTCACGACACGAGCTGACGACAGCCATGCAGCACCTGTGCGCCGGTTCTCTTTCGAGCACTCCCACCTCTCAGCAGGATTCCGACCATGTCAAGGGTAGGTAAGGTTTTTCGCGTTGCATCGAATTAATCCACATCATCCACCGCTTGTGCGGGTCCCCGTCAATTCCTTTGAGTTTTAATCTTGCGACCGTACTCCCCAGGCGGTCAACTTCACGCGTTAGCTACGTTACTAAGGAAATGAATCCCCAACAACTAGTTGACATCGTTTAGGGCGTGGACTACCAGGGTATCTAATCCTGTTTGCTCCCCACGCTTTCGTGCATGAGCGTCAGTATTGGCCCAGGGGGCTGCCTTCGCCATCGGTATTCCTCCACATCTCTACGCATTTCACTGCTACACGTGGAATTCTACCCCCCTCTGCCATACTCTAGCCTGCCAGTCACCAATGCAGTTCCCAGGTTGAGCCCGGGGATTTCACATCGGTCTTAGCAAACCGCCTGCGCACGCTTTACGCCCAGTAATTCCGATTAACGCTTGCACCCTACGTATTACCGCGGCTGCTGGCACGTAGTTAGCCGGTGCTTATTCTTCCGGTACCGTCATCCCCCGGCTGTATTAGAGCCAAGGATTTCTTTCCGGACAAAAGTGCTTTACAACCCGAAGGCCTTCTTCACACACGCGGCATTGCTGGATCAGGCTTTCGCCCATTGTCCAAAATTCCCCACTGCTGCCTCCCGTAGGAGTCTGGGCCGTGTCTCAGTCCCAGTGTGGCTGGTCGTCCTCTCAGACCAGCTACTGATCGTCGCCTTGGTAGGCCTTTACCCCACCAACTAGCTAATCAGCCATCGGCCAACCCTATAGCGCGAGGCCCGAAGGTCCCCCGCTTTCATCCGTAGATCGTATGCGGTATTAATCCGGCTTTCGCCGGGCTATCCCCCACTACAGGACATGTTCCGATGTATTACTCACCCGTTCGCCACTCGCCACCAGGTGCAAGCACCCGTGCTGCCGTTCGACTTGCATGTGTAAGGCATGCCGCCAGCGTTCAATCTGAGCCAGGATCAAACTCTTCAGTTTAAACCTGTTACTGTTTTCGGTTCTTTCGAACCGGTCGCTCACTCAAAGCTGACAGGAATATGAATTGCTTCATAAACCTGACTTACTTTAGTGTGAGACTCTTGATACTTTCGCTATCTGATCCGAAGATCAGCTCGCGGCCATCAAGCGCCCACACTTATCGGCTGTTAATTTTTAAAGAGCATTTCCGCGAGAAATCTATCTTTCTCAGCAGCGCTGCGTTTTCAGCAGCAGAGAAGCGAGATTATGAACCGCTTTTTTCAGATCGTCAACAACTTTTTTAACTGCTTCGTCGCGACGGCTGGGGTTCAACTCCGTGTGCGCCAAGGCTTTGCAACAACCTCGACCGCACCGCTTCCCTTCTTCCCCCGCGCCTTGTTTCCGTTAGCGCGAAAGAGGCGTGATTCTATGCACCCGCCGCCGATCGCGCAAGATGTTTCAATGCATTTTTTTGCATGCCCCTCGCTTCGGCCTTCCGGCCCTGCCCGAGCACGAGAGCGCTTATGGTGCAAAGAACGGACTAGAATGTGAGGTTCTTCGCCTCCTTCTATACGTATTTAATATGCGCCAGCGAATCGCCAAACGCCTCCCCCCCGACGCCGACAAACTGGTCGGCCTGTCGCTTGCGCTCTTCGCCTCGGGCAGCCGCATCGAGGATCGCTTCTGGGAAGCGAAGCTCGATGTGCTGCTCGCCAAGATCGTTCGCAACGGCAACCAGACCACGCTCGACGCCGCACTCGACCATCTGCAGCAGAATCATCCCGATGCATATGGCGCGCTCGCCGACATGGCCGAGACGCACAGCGAGTCGATGGTGATCGAGCACGATGGCCAGCCGCATGACGCGCTGCTGGTCGCCGTCCCCGTTCTCGCCTGGACGCGCTACATGATTCCGTCGGGTCCGCTCAAGGGTGACGTCGCCGACGCGCTGCGTACGCACCTGCAAGCACACGTGCTCGCGAGCGGCACGCTCGTCGGGCTCGCACCGTTCCTGTACAGCATCGACCAGTTGCCGCGGCACCATGTCGAAACTTACCGGCTCGCGCAACAACTCGCCCATGCGGCAATCGGTCAGCATGCCGCGAAGCTGAGTTTCGGCGACCTGCCCGAAACTTCGCCGATTCTGGCCGACCCGCGCTTTCTGCTCGCCGTCGTCGCTGCACCGGCCGGCGCGCCACTGTTCCGCTGGCAGGAAGAAGAACACGGCGACCGGATCGAACGCGGCCAGTGCCTCGAGCAATGGACGGCCCAGGGCGGCCCGAACCTGTCGGTTGCCCTCCCCGGCTGCGAGTTCGAATGCCTGCTTCCGGACGCGTACTATTCGGCCTGCCGTGATGCAGACGAACGCATTCGTCCGCACACCGTCAGAACGGCCATCCGTTATCTTTTCGACACACTTGGTGCGGCGCCGCAGGAACTGCGTGCGGTGGTCGCCGGCTTCGGCGAACGCAGGATCGACGAGTATCGCGTCGCTTTCACGCGCCGCGCCAGCAACGACGTGATCTACGGCGTCGTGTGGCCGCTCTACGGCCGCGAGAACGGCGACGTGTCGATCGACAGCGCAACGCTCGAAGGCGAAGCGCCAATCGACGGGCCACTCGAAGAAATCGTGAGTCTGCTGAAGGAGTGCGGTGTAACCGACGTCCGCCGGCACGCGGGCCGCTTCGAACCCGAGTACTGCGACGACTGCGGCGTGCCCCTGTACGCCGATCCGCTCGGCGAAATCGTCCACGCGGAAATGCCGGAAGACGCGTCCCCCGCACAGCCGCACTTTCACTGATCCGCACTGCAGGCCCACAGCGCCTGCCCGCACGAAGCCGCTCCCGGTTCCAGCCGGAGCGGCTTTTTTCTCGTCCGCATTTCCGGCACCGGAAATTTCAGACTTTTCCTAAGCCTTTCAGCCAAGCAGACATCGTGTAAGGTATTTGTCATTATCGGGGCCCACGGCATGCAGACGGCAGCCCAATGAATTACCTTACGGAGGTTGAATATGCGGTTCCTGGTGCTGAACTCAGACGCCGAGCGGCGTGATGGACTGAAGGCCCTGCTACGGCAGATCGACCGTCATGCCAGCATCAACGATGCGCCCGACGGTTTCCAGGCGCGCCGACTGCTGCGCACCCAGCGTTTCGACCTCGTTGCGATCGACTGGCTGGACGTCGGCCGGCTCAGCGAACTTCAGGCGCTCTGCAGCGCCTGCTCGCCGACGCCTGCCGCGGTGCTGATCGACGAATCCACGCCGGAAGCCATCCAGCGCTTCTTCAACTACGGCGTCGCGGGCGTAATCCCGCACTCGACCCGGCCGCACCTGATCGTGCGCGCACTCGAAATGGTGATGCTGGGCGGTCATTACATTCCGCCCATCGCGCTCAGCCTGTTGCCGTCCGCAGCAGCAGCACGCCACGCCCCCCATTTCCAGACGCTCGCCGGATCGCTGCCGCGCCGCCCGCCAACCGGCCTGCTGTCACCGAGACAGGCGCAGATCATGCGATTCGTTCATATGGGCAGTACCAACAAGATGATCGCCCGTACGCTCGGCATCAGCGAAGGCACGGTGAAGATCCACCTCGCCAGCATCTTCCAGCAGCTCGGCGCGGCAAATCGCGCCGCCGCGGTTGCGATCTACAACGGCTGGCTGTCGCCGCACCTCGAGGTATTGCTGGCGAACCGCGATCGCGTGCGCAAGCCCGTCATCGGCGAACGCGGGCCGGTTCCGCTGCGTGCGCAACGGAACAACCGTGCATACCCGTTGCCTGCCGCGAACGCAGGCGCCCCGGATCTGCCGCTCGCGGCCGAGCCGACGCCGCGGTTTCGGCGCGAACGCTAGCCGTATCGATATTGCGACGGTCGGCATGTGCGGATTCCCACCTTTGATGCTCAACGAGTAATATGAACACATGGGTTTTCTTTTCACACCGCTTCCGTTCTGGGTTGGCGTCGGTGGCTGGATCGCCGCCGTGGCGCTGCTCGCGCTCGCGATCTGGAAGCGTCCCTTCGTCCGACTACAGGACGCAACGCTCCAGCACGTGTGGCTCGCGCTTGTCACCGCGATCACGGTTCTCTGGGCCTCGAATGCATGGCTCGAGGACGGCATCGTCATGCATCTGCTCGGCGCGACGCTGCTCGTCACACTGTTCGACTGGACGCTCGCGCTGATCGGGATGGCTGCCGTCACGGCCGTTGCCGCGATCGTCTTCGACGCGCCGTGGCAAGGCATCGGCCTCACCTATCTGGTCTACGGCGCGCTACCGGTCGCCGTGTCCGCGTTGCTGCAGCGCGCCGCGATCGCGTGGCTGCCGCATAACCTCGCGTCGTTCATTACCGGCCAGGGATTTCTGTCGCCGGCCATCGCGATCATCACGGTCGCCGCGGCCGCAGCCGGCGTGCAGCTCGCGCTCGCGGACGGCGTGCCCGTCGTGATTCCCGCCGGCTATCTGCTGAACACCGCGCTGCTCGCGCTGGGCGAAGCATGGTTCACCGGCATGGCGACTGCGCTTATCGCCGTATATCGCCCGGCATGGGTCACGACGTTCGACGTTCGACGCTATCGTCTCGGCGGTCCGCGCGCGTGAATGCGCTTCGTGTTGCCGTGCGGGCAACGCATGCCGCCCCCATCACCCGCGGCCCGGCAGAGTGCGGCACCTACTGCCGCACATCTTTTTTACGCTAAGATTGAACTCCTGTTCTCCATCGGGCATCTATACGTGCCCGATGCCTCATTCGCTCCTCACCAATAACCAGATGGACAGCTCTCCTGCCTCGCTCAGGTTTTTCCGGGCGCTCGGCAAGCTGGCGGCCTGTGTCGCGGGCCTGTCGCTTGCGCTTCCGGCACCGGTATTCGCCGACCTCCTCGACCAGCGCTCCGAACTGATCAACAAATTCGTCAACGACATGCACGCCGATCCGATCGTCGCCGATTGTGCGGCGCACGGCAGCTTCATCGCCAGCACGTCGTCGGCCTTCGATCGTGTCGACTTCGCACCGAACGCATTCGACAGCGGCAATGCCACGATCACGCCGTGGAACGACTCGTTCGATCAGGGCAAGCAGCGCGTGAAGGTCGACAACATCGTTACCGTGAATGGCCTCGGCATCCATAGCGACGGCAGCGACCCGACACCGTTGAAATTTCGCTGCGGCTATGTGGGTCAGCAAATGCTTGCATTCAGCTGGAACGATCCCGTTCCGCCGCTGAAGCCGCACGTTGAACGCCCGTCGTCGACGAAGAAATTCAAGGGTAAATCGCACCGCGGTAAGGTCAAGGCAACGGGCCGCACCGGCAAGAAGGCGGTTGCAACAAAGAAATCAGGCGGCCAGAAGAAAGCCGTGAAAAAGAGAACCGCGAAGAAGTCCTGATACGACGGAGCGGCAACGACAGAAGCAAAAAGGCCGGGGCATCATGCGATGCCCCGACCTTTTTCATTTCAACGAAAGCGCGCTTACGCGAACTTTTCGACGTGCACGAGGATCGCCGCCAGCATTGCCGCACCCAGCGCCGCGCTACGCTCGCCGTTCCAGCCAACCCGCTCGTCGGGCAGGTTCGCGTTGTCCTTGAACGGCATCTCTAGCGTCAGCGACAGGCAGCCGAACTGATGACCGATGTACTTCGATGCAAGCTTGAGCGCATCTTCCTTGTACTTGCTCGCCGCATAACCATGCTCGGTCTGGAAATCCGGGCTCGCGACCTTGAACGCTTCGATGAACGCGGTCTGCTCGTTGCCCTGCTGCTCGGTGAAACTCGGCAGCATCTCCGAACCGGCGACGAACACGTACGGCAGATCCTCGTCGCCATGGATGTCGAAGAACATGTCGCAGCCGATCGCATGGAGCGCATCGCGCACGGCCAGCACTTCGGGGCTGCGCTCGGCGTCGGGCTCCATCCACTCGCGGTTCAGGTTCGCGCCCGCCGCATTGGTGCGCAGGTTGCCGTGCACGCTACCGTCCGGATTCATGTTCGGGACGATGTAGAACGTCGCGCGGTCGTAGAGCTTGCGCGCCACCGGATCGCCCGCCCAGTCGCCCCATCCGGCCAGGCGCTTGACGAGCCCTTCGACGAACCACTCGGCCATCGTCTCTCCGGGATGCTGGCGCGCGATGATCCACACCTTCTTCTTCGGCGCGTCGTCGACTTCGGGCGTGCCGAGCGTCAGCAGCGACATCGGACGGCCTTCGACCGTGCGCCCGAGCTCGACGACGCTCGCCTGCGGCAACTGCTGGACCGCACCGAGAAACGCCGCATGACGCTCTTCCGAATACGGCTCGAAATATGCGTAGTAGATGCTGTCGAATTCGGGCGTGTGGTCGATGGTCATCGTCTTGCCGTCGAACGTCGTCGGCACGCGGAACCAGTCGACCCGGTCGTAGCTCGCGACCGCGCTGTAGTTGCGCCATCCGGACGGATACGCGCACTCGGCCGCATTCTCGAACGACATCACGCACCGCTCGCCGCGCGCGCCCGTCAGGCGATAGTAGAACCACTGCGCAAATTCCGAGCGGCTGTCGCCGCGCACGCGCAGCCGGATCGCGTCCGGGCTGTCGCACGACACGACGTCGATTGCGCCCGCGTCGAAATTGCTGGTGATCGAAAGGGTCATCTGTCTCTCCAGTTGCGACCGGAACGGACTGTTTGCCGCCTGCCCGGCCACATGCATGCACCGGCTGTCTCGTGAACGGCCGGCAGGGTCACTCGCCGACTCGCCGGCGATATACGTAAGTCGAATCGTTCGATGCGGCGGCATCGAACGCGTAGTCTTCCACCGCGAAATCCTTCAGCGCCGCCGGATCGGCGATGCGATTCTCGACGATATAGCGCGCCATCAGGCCGCGTGCGCGTTTCGCGTGGAAGCTGATGATCTTGTAGCGGCCGCCCTTCCAGTCCTCGAATACCGGCGTCACGACGGGTGCGGCCAGCAGTTTCGGCTTGACCGACTTGAAGTACTCGGTCGACGCACAGTTGATCAGCACGCGCGCCGCGCCGGTGCGCGTCTCGAGTTGTTCGTTAAGCGCGTGCGTGATCCGGTCGCCCCAGAACGCATATAGATCCTTGCCGCGCGCGTTCGCGAAACGGGTACCCATTTCGAGCCGGTAAGGCTGCAGCAGGTCGAGCGGACGCAGCAGCCCGTACAGGCCCGACAGCACGCGCACGTGCTGCTGCGCGTAATCTAGATCGGTGGCCGACAGCGATTTCGCGTCGAACCCTTCGTACACGTCGCCATTGAATGCGAGCACCGCCTGCTTCGCATTGGCCGGCGTGAAGACCGGCGACCAGTCCGCGTAGCGCTGAAAGTTCAGGCGTGCGAGCGGATCGGAAATATCCATCAGCGTCGCGATGTCCTGCGGCGACAGCTTGCGCAGGCCGTCGATCAATTCCGACGCGTCGTCGACGAATGCAGGCTTCGTGTAAGACGGCACGTGCGCGGGCGTATCGTAGTCGAGGGATTTGGCTGGAGAGAGAACGATTATCATAGAGGCTCGCTGGCACGCCGTGCCTTGCGGTCAGACGAAAACCACCGATTGTAACGAATGACCCGCTCCCTCGCCCCACACGCCGCACATCGCGTCGTACTCGACTCGAACGTCTGGATCGACATACTCGTATTCGACGACCCTGCCACACGCCCGATCCGGGCGGCACTCGAATGCGGCACGCTGGCCGCCGTGATCGACAGCCGCTGCCTGAACGAACTCGAACTCGTGCTCGACTATCCGCAGTTCCAATCGCGCGCAATCGACAAGGCCGCGGCGCTCGCGACCGTCGCCCGCCTGACGAGCCTCGTGGAGCCGCCGCCCGTCGACGCCGACGCGCCGCCGCTGCCGAAGTGCAAGGATCGCGACGATCAGAAGTTCCTCGAGCTTGCGCGCGCCGCACAGGCCGAATGGCTCGTGTCGAAGGACCGCGCGCTGCTCAAGCTCGCGAAGCGCACCGCACGCGACTTCGGCTTCCGGATCGCGCAACCCGCCCCGTTTTCCGAAGCCTGCGCGCTCGACGCCGCGCCGGCCAACGCCACCACGCCGGCCTGACGCGCCTGGCGCCACCGATTGCGACCGTATCGATGAACGCTCCTTCCGACATGCCTACGACTCCCGTTTTCCCCTCTCGCCTGCCAAACGTCGGCACAACGATCTTCACGGTCATGAGCGCGCTCGCCGCCGAAAAAGGCGCAGTGAATCTCGGCCAGGGCTTCCCCGATTTCGACTGCGATCCGCGCATAGTCGACGCAGTCGCGACCGCGATGCGCAACGGCCACAACCAGTATCCGCCGATGGCCGGGGTCGCACCGTTGCGCGACGCGATCGCGGACAAGATCGCGCAGGTCTACGGCCGGCGCTACGATCCGGCCACCGAGATCACGGTGACGGCCGGCGCGACGCAGGCGCTGCTGACGGCAATCCTGTGCGCAGTGCATCCGGGCGACGAAGTGATCGTCGTCGAACCGACCTACGACAGCTACCTGCCGTCGATCGAACTCGCGGGCGGCAAACCGGTATTCGTCACGCTCGAAGCGCCCGACTATGCGATCCCGTTCGATCGGCTCGCCGCCGCGATCACGCCGAGGACGCGAATGATCATGATCAACACGCCGCACAACCCCACCGGCACCGTGTGGCGCGAGGCCGACATGCGCAAGCTCGAGGAGATCGTACGCGGCACCAACGTACTGATCCTGTCGGACGAGGTCTACGAGCACATGGTCTATGACGGCGCGCGGCACGAGAGCGTCGCGCGCTACCCGGAACTGGCCGCGCGCAGTTTCATCGTGTCGAGTTTCGGGAAGACCTATCACGTGACGGGCTGGAAGGTCGGCTATGTCGCGGCACCAGCCGCACTGACCGCGGAGTTTCGCAAGGTCCATCAGTTCAACGTGTTCACGGTGAACACGCCGATGCAGATCGGGCTCGCCGACTATCTGCGCGACCCGGCGCCGTACCTGACGCTGCCCGACTTCTACCAGAAGAAGCGCGACTTCTTCCGTGCCGGTCTCGAGCGCACGCGCTTCAAGCTGCTGCCGTGCCCGGGCACGTATTTCCAGTGTGTCGACTATTCGGCAATCAGCGACCTGCCGGAAGCCGAGTTCTCGAAGTGGCTCACATCGGAGGTCGGCGTGGCCGCGATTCCGGTGTCGGCGTTCTATCACGAGCCGCACGAATCGGGCGTCGTACGCTTCTGCTTCGCCAAGCAGGAAAGCACGCTCGCGTCCGCACTCGAACGACTCGCGCGCCTGTAAGTCCAGCAGCGGCGCCGCCCCGGGCCGCGCTTACGAACGCGCGGCGTTCATCGCATCCATATACACCTTGCGATCGGCCGCCACGCGCTGCGCGGCCGGCCGCTCGCCGACCATCTTCGCGTGCGCCTTCCAGTCGATACTCGCGTCAACCAGGAAATCGCGGCCATATATCGCCTTCGTCGCCATCCCGATCACCGGCAGATGAATCGACGCGGCGATGTCGGCAAGGCTGAACGAATCGCCAAGCACATAAGGCGAGAACTGCGCCATCCGCTTGAACGCATCGATCGCGCGCGGCAGGCGCTTCTCGACATGCGCCTTCATGCCGTCGCTCACCTTGCCGCCGAAAAACGCTTCCGTATAGACCTCGCGCGCGGTCCATTCGAGATACAGTTCGAGCGTCTCGACGAGTTCACGCACCTTTGCGGCAGCAAACGGGCTCGACGGGAAAATGGCTTTCTCGGGATACCGCGCAGCCAGATACTCGACGATCACCTGCGATTCGAACAGCGCGCCCTCTTCGGTCTTCACGAACGGAATCTTGCCGAGCGGCGAATCGACGAGCAGTGCCGGATCGCTGATCGGCAGACCGCATGTCACTTCCTCGAACGGGATGTCGTGCTCGAGCAAAACGAACTTCACCTTGTTGTAGTAGTTGGACAACGGAATACCGCACAGCTGTAGCATCGGAGTCTCCTTCGTTGCGAAGCGCGGCCGCTGCGATACCGGCCGCATCGGGATGCGTCGCGCTGAAAAGCACGTCCGTGCTAGTCTAAAGCAGTTTCGCGTCCGTCATGACAACATTGCATCCGCTGCCACAACACCCTCATGTGCATGCGCCAGCACGCGCGCAATGCACGGCGCCGCAGCCGCACCATCCGATGGAGACACACTCGCATGAGCGCTGAACTGCTGGCCTCACGTCCGCCCGAGAGCGAATCGACGCTCGTCCTCACGCTGTCCAATCCCGGTGCGCGCAACGCGCTGCATCCCGACATGTACGCGGCCGGCGTCGAAGCGCTCGCTACCGCCGAGCGCGATCCCGCGATTCACGCCGTCGTGCTCACGGGGGCCGATCGTTTCTTTTGCGCAGGCGGCAACCTGAACCGGCTGCTCGACAACCGTTCGAAGGATCCGTCCTATCAGGCCGACAGCATCGATCAGCTCGCCGCGTGGATCAGCGCGATCCGCGCATCGACGAAACCCGTGATCGCAGCGGTCGAAGGCGCGGCCGCCGGCGCGGGCTTCTCGCTCGCACTCGCTTGCGACTTGATCGTTGCCGCGCATGACGCGAAGTTCGTGATGTCGTATGCGCGCGTCGGCCTCACGCCCGATGGCGGCGGTTCGTGGTTCCTCGCCCGCGCGTTGCCGCGCGCGCTTGCGGCCGAAATCCTGTTCGAGGGGAAGCCGGTCGCCGCCGAACGCCTGCATGCGCTCGGCGTCGTCAATCGCCTCGCCCTACCCGGCGCGGCGCTGTCCGACGCGCTCGCGTGGGCCGACTCGCTCGCCGGCATCTCGCCTAACGCACTCACACGCATCAAGTTACTGCTCGACGATGCAACCGCGCAACCGCTCGAAGCGCATCTCGGCACCGAGCGCGATCACTTCGTCGCATCGCTGCATCATGCGGACGCGTTCGAAGGCATCACCGCATTTCTCGAGAAGCGTCAGCCTCGCTACAAACGCTGATCCGGCAGCGTCGACGCCGTTCAAGCGGCGTCGACGCTGCCGCAACGGCACGCAGGCCCAGCGTTCCCGCCGTCTGCGGCCCGCGTCGATCCATGCTCTAATGTCCGCTTGTCACGGCGCCCTGTCGGCGCCGTTTTCGCGCATGCCATGAAGGAGTTGACGATGATCGACGTCTA
The DNA here is from genome assembly GCF_021483755.1 of Burkholderia sp. WTPI3. NCBI lineage: Bacteria > Pseudomonadati > Pseudomonadota > Betaproteobacteria > Burkholderiales > Burkholderiaceae > Burkholderia > Burkholderia sp. WTPI3. The sequence continues at coordinate 91,977 of NZ_JAGIXF010000007.1, forward strand.
CAGCTGGGCGACCCCGAACGGCCACAAGGTACACATCATGCTCGAGGAAACCGGCCTCGCGTATCGTGCACATCCGGTCGATATCGGCGCCGGCGACCAGTTCAAGCCCGAATTCCTGAAAATCAGCCCGAACAACAAGATCCCCGCGATCGTCGATCCGGACGGCCCCGGCGGCAAGCCGATCTCGCTGTTCGAATCAGGTGCGATCCTCGTCTACCTCGCGGAAAAAACCGGCAAGTTCCTCCCGACCGATCCGGCCGCGCGCTACGCGACACTCGAATGGCTGATGTTCCAGATGGGCGGCGTCGGCCCGATGCTCGGACAAGCGCACCACTTCCGCATGTACGCGCCGGAGAAGATCGAATATGCGGTCAATCGCTACACGAACGAGGCGAAGCGCCTGTACAACGTCATGGAAAAACGCCTCGGCGAATCCGAATATCTCGCCGGCGACGCGTACACGATTGCGGACATCGCGACGTTCCCGTGGACGCGTTCATGGCAGAACCAGGGCATCGTGCTCGACGAACTGCCGAACGTGAAGCGCTGGCACGAGGCGATCGCCGCGCGACCGGCCGTGCAGCGCGGCGTCGAAGTGCTCGCCTCGTTGCGCAAGGCATTGCAGGACGACAAGGCGCGCGAGATGCTGTTCGGCGCAACGCAATACGCGAAGCACTGAACGAACCCGCGCAGAACGACGCGGCGGCATCCGTGGATGCCGCCGCGTGCGTCAGAAGTAATGCAGCGTGATGAACTCCGCCGCACAAACGAGCAGCGGTGCGTCGGGACGCTCGGCCTGCACCGACACCGACCACGTCACCTGTACGCCGCCCTGCGCGGCCTCCGAGGTTTCCTTCGCCGCGAACAACGCACGCACGCGTGTGCCGACCGGCACCGGCTTCAGGAACCGCACGCGATTCAGTCCATAGTTCACGCCCATCGTCTGCTCGAAGCGCATCGCGTCGACCATCAGCGCCGGAATCAGCGACAGCGTCAGAAACCCGTGCGCGATCGGACCGCCAAACGGCGACTCTTTGCGTGCGCGCTCGGGATCGACGTGAATCCACTGGTGATCGCCCGTCGCGTCGGCGAAGCGGTCCACGCGCGGCTGGTCGATCTCGACCCAGCCGCTCGCGAGCGGCTCCGCACCGACCCGCGCATGCAGCGCCTCGGGTGACGCGATCAACGGCAATGTCACGTCCGTCATGCGTTCGCCCCTTCCGGATGACGCAACCCGAAGATCACCTTGGTATGCACGGTGATCACGGTCTCGCCGTCGCCGTTGATGCCGACCCACTCCGTCGACACGATGCCGCGATCGGGCTTGCTCGCCGACACGCGTTTGTCGTGGACCTTCTGGTACATCGTGATCGTATCGCCCGCGCGCACGGGTTTGAGCCAGCGAATCGAGTCGATGCCGGGCGACCCCATGCTGGTCGAATCCGGCCCCAGCTTCTTGATGAGCAGGCTCATGAACACCGAACACGTATGCCAGCCGCTCGCGACCAGTCCGCCGAACGGCGATGCCTTGCCGGCTTCCTCGTCGAGGTGGAACGGCTGTGGATCGTAGCGTTGCGCGAACGCCTTGATGTCGTCGGCCTCGAACGTGTAGCGGCCGATCTCCGTGTTGCTGCCTACCGCCAGATCTTCGTAACTGATACCCACTGTATGTCTCCTGTGGCGCGCTCGCGCGTCGCCGTCATGCCGCGTCGGCTTGCGCGAAATCCGGCAGTGCCGCGATGCGCGCAAGGTGATGATCGGTGTCGCCGAGCGTCGTCTCGATGATCGACAGCCGCTTGAACAGATGCGCGGCGGCAACTTCGTTGGTCACGCCCATGCCGCCGTGCAATTGCACGGCCTGCTGGCCGACGAAGCGCGCGGCTGCGCCGACGCGCGCCTTCGCGGCCGAAACCGCCTTGCGGCGTGCATCGGCGTCGCTGGCCGCGTAGCGCACCGCGGCCAGGTAAGTCAGCGAACGCGCCTGCTCCGCATGGATCAGCATGTCGACCATCCGGTGCTGCAGTGCCTGGAAACGCGCGATCGGTACGCCGAACTGCTCGCGCGTCTTCGTGTATTCGACTGTCGCCCGGTTCAGTTCGTCGAGCGCGCCGACCGCTTCCGCGCACAGCAGGAAGGTCGCATAGTCGGCGATCTGCTCGAGTGCGGCCGCATCGCGCGCACCGCCCGCGAGCAGCCGCGCAGGCGTTTCGTTCAGTTCGATGGTCGCGGCGCGCTGCCCGTCGATCGTCCGGTAGTCGATCGCCTTCGCGCCCGCTGCATCGCGCTCGACGACGAACAGACCGATGCCGCCGCCATCGGCGCGCGCGGGTACGATCCACGCATGCGCCTGTGCGCCATGCTGAACGACCGACTTGGTGCCGGTCAGCCGGTACGTGCCGCCCTGTTCATGTGCGTGCGTATCGAGTTCGTACAGATCGTAGCGCGCCCGCGGTTCGTGGAACGCGACCGCCAGCCGCTTCTGCCCTTGCGCGACAGCCTCCAGCAACGCTGCGTCGTCGCCCGTGCCGGAACCCGCGACTCGCAGCGCCTCGATGCCGACCGCCGTCGCCCAGTACGGCTCGACGACGAGTGCGCGGCCGAGCTCCTGCATCGCGACCAGCATGTCGACCGGGCCGCCGCCGAATCCGCCTTGCGCGTCCGGTACCGGCAACGCGGTCAACCCGAGTTCCGCAAACGCGTGCCATTGCGCGTCCGACACACCCGCATCGCTGCGCACGATGGCCTGACGTGCGTCGAACCCGTATTGCTCGCCGAGATAACGACGCAGCGCGTCGGCGAATTGCTGCTGCTCATCGGTAAAGCTGAAATCCATCGTTGTCTCCTGTTGGCCAGAGCGGCACTTTGACGCCCGACTCTCGCCCCATGCGTCGCGGCCGGCTCACAGCCCCAGAATCATCTGCGCGATGATGTTCTTCTGAATCTCGTTCGAACCGCCGTAGATCGAGGTCTTCCGATAGTTGAAGTAGTACGCGGCGAGCGGCGCCGCATCGTCGTCGCCCGCGATGCCGTGCTCACGCTCGCCTTCGAGGAACGGCACGTCGAACGGTGCGGCAAGCGGACCGATCGCCTCGAACATCAATTCGGTGAGCGCCTGCTGCACTTCGGTGCCCTTGATCTTCAGCATCGACGCCTCGGGGCCCGGCCCCTTGCCGCTCGTCTCGCGGCTCACCACGCGCAGCACCGTCACCTCGAGCGCCATCAACTCGACTTCGAGCGCCGCGACCTTCGCGGCAAACACGGGGTCGGCGAGCAACGGCTTGCCGTTCTTGCGCTGGTTCGACGCCACCCGCTTCAGGAACACGAGCTCGCGCTTGGACGCGCCGACGCGCGCGATGCCGGTACGCTCGTGGCCCAGCAGGTATTTCGCGTAGGTCCAGCCGCGGTTTTCGTCGCCGACGAGGTTTTCGACGGGCACCTTCACGTCCTCGAAGAACACCTCGTTGACCTCGTGGTCCTCGTCGAGTGTGATGATCGGGCGCACCGTGATGCCGGGCGCCTTCATGTCGATCAGCAGGAACGAGATGCCCTCCTGTTTCTTCGCCGCCGGGTCGGTACGCACGAGGCAGAACATCATGTCGGCATACTGGCCGAGCGTCGTCCAGGTCTTCTGACCGTTGACGACGTAGTAGTCGCCGTGGCGCTCGGCACGCGTGCGCAGCGACGCAAGGTCCGACCCGGAACCCGGCTCCGAGTAGCCCTGGCACCACCAGTCGGTACCGTCGAGAATGCGCGGCAGATAATGGCGCTTCTGCGCTTCGCTGCCGTATTTCATGAGCACCGGTGCGACCATCGACACGCCGAACGGCAGCACGGTCGGCGCGCCGATGCGCGCGCACTCCTCGTCCCAGATGTGCCGCTGCGTCGCGTTCCAGCCCGGGCCGCCATATTCGGTCGGCCAGGCAGGCGCGGACCAGCCGCGCTGGCCGAGAATTCGGTGCCAGCTCGCGAAGTCCTCGCGGCCGAGTCGTTTGTGATCGAGTACTTTGGCGCGCAGTGCGTGAGGCAGATTCGCCTCGAGCCAGGCGCGGACGTCAACGCGGAATGCGTCGTCGGCGGGGGAATAATCCAGATCCATGCGCAGTGTCTCCTCGCCGCGGCCGTCCGGCCCGGCGAGGACACGCTGCGTATGTCATTGCAGCGGTTCTTTCAGCGCGGCAGGAATCGGCAACGGCATCACTTCGATGCCTTCTTCTGCGAGGGATTGCGCATCCTCCGGCGTCGTGACGCCACGAATGCTGCGCGCGGGCGCCTCGTTGTAATGGATGCGCCGCGCTTCCTCGGCGAAGCGCTCGCCCACGTTCTCGGTCTTCTCCAGCACCTCGCGCAGCGCGCGCATCGCCTGCGCCTGGAGCGCACGCGGATCGGCCGGCTTGGTCTGCGTCGCGCCCGACAGGTTCAGGCGCGGCGCCGACGGCATCCGGTTGATCTCGGTCGTCCCGCACACCGGGCATTCGACCAGCTTGCGAGACAACTGCGCTTCGAATTCATCGGCGGAAGCGAACCAGCCTTCGAACCGATGACCGTGCGGGCACTGTAAATCGAGGACCTTCATGCTGAATCGGGGCGTGTGACGAGTGTAGCGCAAAAAGCGCTTTTGTGAACGATCGTGCTAAACTAGAATCGCGCGACCGGAAGCGGCCGCGTCACACGATTGTAACGCGGCGCCCTGCCCGCCGCTGACGTGCCGTCAGGGCGTCTGGACCGGGCCTAGCGGCCACGTGCCGGACAGCACCTTGTCGAGCCACATCGTGCCGATGATCGTCTTCACGTCGGTGATCTGGCCGGTGCGCACCCATTCTTGCAGGTCGGCCTGCGTCGCCGTGAAGGTTTCGAGAAATTCGCCTTCGTCGAGCTTACGCTCGCCGGCGGTCAGCCCACGTGCGAGGTACAGGTCGATGAATTCGGTCGAGTAGGAAATGATCGGGTGAATCCGGGCCAGGAACACGTATTCGCGTGCCGTGTAGCCTGTTTCTTCACGCAGCTCGCGCACCGCACAGGCGAGCGCACCTTCGTTCGGATCGAGCTTGCCGGCCGGAAATTCGGCCATGACCTTGCCGATCGGATAGCGATACTGGCTTTCCATCAGCACGCGGCCGTCGTCGAACAGCGGGATCACCATCACCGCGCCAGGGTGCTGGACGTATTCGCGCGTGGCTTGCTTGCCGTCCGGCAGGCGGACGGTATCGCGCTTGAGCTTGAGGAACGAGCCTTCGAAAATCGCCTCGCTCTCGAGGCAGGTTTCGGTCAGTACGGCATCGTGATTGGGAAGTTCGGCCATCGGGTTGCTCCGGGGAAATGGGCACGCGACGGCCGAAGGCCCGTCAGCGTCGTTTGACTAGATACTGGAACGTGAAGCCGGGGAACGCGAACACGACGAACAGACTGAACGTGATCGCGTAAAACTGCCAGCCTTGTTCGAAGCGGTTGCCGGCGCGCGACTCGAGCCAGAAGCCGAGTGCGCCGACGACGAAATACAGCACGATCAGCTCGCCGATCCGAACCCACGCGCTCTTCTTCGTCGCGCCGGTCGGCACGACGGCGAAGATGCGTTGGTTCAGGAACGGCACGTTGGCGCATACGAACGCCAACAGCACAATGAACCAGCCGGCTGCCGACATTACAGCGGCAGCGTGTGACGGATCGCCTGCAGGCAGGCCGTCAGCAGCGGGCTCGGGATCAGACCGAGCACGACGACCGCAAGGCCGTTCACCACGAGCAGCGTGCGCTTGCAGAAGTCGCCGGTGATCGGAGCCGTGTCCTGCGGTGCATCGAAGTACATCAGCTTGACGATACGCAGGTAGTAGAACGCGCCGAACAGCGACGTGATCACGGCCAGCACGGCCAGCCACGTCAGACCTGCGTTGACGGTCGCCTCGAGCACCGCGAGCTTCGCGTAGAAGCCGACGGTCGGCGGAATGCCGGCCAGCGAGAACATCATGACCATCATCACGAACGCGAACACCGGGCTGCGCTTGTTGAGGCCCTTGAAGTCGTCGATCGTGTCCGCTTCGAAATCGCGGCGTGCGAGCAGCATCACCACGCCGAACGAGCCGAGCGTCGTGATCAGGTAGACGATCGCGTAGAACATCGCCGAGCTGTACGCGCTCGCCGGTGCGGCCGCGTCGCCCTTCACGATGCCTGCGAGCAGGCCGAGCAGCACGAAGCCCATGTTCGAGATCGCCGAGTACGCGAGCATCCGCTTGACGTTGCGCTGGACGATACCGGTGATGTTACCGACGATCAGCGACAGCGCGGCGAGGATCACGAGCGCGGTCTGCCAGTTCTGTGCGAGCGGCAGCAGGCCCATCACCAGGAAACGCAGGCCCCACGCAAACGCGGCAACCTTCGGGCCGCCGCCGACGAACAGCGTCATCGCGGTCGGTGCGCCCTGGTAGACGTCCGGTACCCACATGTGGAACGGCACGGCGCCGAGCTTGAACGCGATACCGGCGACGATGAAGATCACGCCGAACATCAGCACGGCAGCGTCGGTGTTGCCGCCAACCGCCTTGTACACCTCGCCCAGCTCGAGCGAGCCGGTCGCGCCGTAGAGCATCGAGATGCCGTACAGCACGAAGCCCGACGCGAGCGCGCCCAGCACGTAGTACTTCATCGCGGCTTCGCTCGACTGAGCTGCATCGGGACGCAGCGCGATGATCGCGTACAGCGACAGCGACATCAGTTCGAGGCCGAGGTACAGCGTCAGGAAGTTGTTGCCCGACACCATCACCAACTGACCGAGCAGCGAGAACATGCCGAGCAGGAACACGTCGCCGCGGAACATGTCACGGTCTTCGAGGTACTTGCGCGAATAGACGAGCGTGACCGCGAAGCCGATCGACACGACGGCCTTCATCATGCTCGCGAACGAGTCGACGACGACCATCCGCGAGAAGAAGTAGTACTGCTGCGGATCCAGCGCCTGCACGGCGAACCATACGCCGGCGACGACCGACGAAACCACCGCGATCAGATAGGTGAGGCGGCGGCCAGCGGCACCCGTAAAGGTGTCGTTCAGCCATGCGACGACGATGGCGACCATCACCAGCGCGTCAGGCAACAGGACATTCATAGGAGCATTCATGATTTTGATTTCCTCCGCTCGCGATTACTGCGCCAGCGGCAGCTTAGACTGCGCGACGTGGGAGAGGAGGTTTTCCACGGAAACGTGCATCACGTCGGTGAAAGGCTTCGGATACAGGCCCATCAACAGCGTGAACGCGGCAAGCACGGCCAGCATCAGGAACTCGCGACTGCCGATGTCCTTCAGTTTGGCAACGTGATCGTTCGCAACCGCGCCGAAGTACACGCGCTTGTACATCCACAGCGTGTAGGCGGCGCCGAGGATCAGCGTGAACGCTGCGCCGAACGCGATCCAGAAGTTGTACTGGACGGCTGCGAGAATCACCATGAACTCGCCGACGAAACCCGAGGTGCCCGGCAGGCCGCAGTTGGCCATCGAGAACAACATCGCGAACGCCGCGAACTTCGGCATCACGTTCACGACGCCGCCATAGTCGGCGATCTGGCGCGAATGCAGGCGGTCGTACAGCACGCCGATACACAGGAACATCGCACCCGACACGAAGCCGTGCGAGATCATCTGGATGATCGCGCCTTCGACGCCGAGCTGATTGAAGATGAAGAAACCGAGCGTGACGAAGCCCATGTGCGCGATCGACGAATACGCGACCAGCTTCTTCATGTCGGCCTGCACCATCGCGACGAGGCCGATGTAGATCACCGCGATCAGCGACAGCGTGATCACGACCGGCGCCAGGAAGTGGCTTGCGTCAGGCGTGATCGGCAGCGAGAAGCGCAGGAAACCGTACGCGCCGAGCTTCAGCATGATCGCTGCCAGCACGACCGAGCCGCCCGTCGGCGCTTCCACGTGCGCGTCCGGCAGCCACGTGTGCACCGGCCACATCGGCACCTTCACCGCGAACGCGAGGAAGAATGCAATGAACAGCAGGATCTGCGGCGTCATTGCGATCTTCGCGTCCTGCCACGTCGCGAGGTCGAACGAATGCGTATGCGTGTACAGGTAAATCAGCGCGACCAGCATCAGCAGCGAACCGGCCAGCGTGTACAGGAAGAACTTGAATGCCGCGTACACGCGATTCGGACCGCCCCACACACCGATGATGATGTACATCGGAATCAGGGTCGCTTCGAAGAAAACGTAGAACAGCAGGCCGTCGGCCGACGAGAACACGCCGATCATGATCCCCGAGAGGATCAGGAACGCCGCGAGGTACTGCGCGACGTTCTCGGTGATTACTTCCCACGCGGCGATCACGACGATTACCGTGATCAGCGCGGTCAGCACCACGAACCACATCGACAGGCCGTCGACCCCCAGGTGATACGAGATGTCGAAGCGTTCGATCCAGGTCGAATGCTCGACGAACTGCAGCGCTGCCGTGCTCGAGTCGAAGCCCGTGATCAGCGGAATCGTGACCGCGAGCCCGAGCAGCGAACCGATCAGAGCGACCCAGCGGGCCGCCCCCGGCTTTCTGTCGTTACCCACCACGAGCACGAGGAGGCCGAAAACGATCGGCAGCCAGATCGCGGTACTGAGAATCGGAAAAGCGTGCATTAGTTGTCCCCCGTCTTATTTGCCGCCCAGCGTCACAAACAGGGTCAGGAGCCCCAGCATGCCGATGATCATGGCGAACGCGTAGTGGTAGATGTAACCGGATTGCAGGAAGCGGATCACGCTGGCGAACCAGCCGATGAACCGGGCGCTGCCGTTCACGAGGCCGTCGATCACCACGACGTCACCCTCCTTCCACAGGCCCCGGCCGATCGCCACCGAACCACGGGCGAACACCACCTCGTTGATCTTGTCCATGTAGTACTTGTTGTCGAGCAGCGTGTAGATCGGGCCGAACGCGCGGCGGATCGACGCCGGCAGCTCCGGACGCTTCAGATACAGGAACCACGCGACAACCACACCGGCGAGCGCCAGCCACACCGGCAGGCCCGACACCGAGTGCAGGCCCATGCCCACCCAGCCGTGGAACTCCTCGGCCATTTCGGCCAGTGCCGGATGGTTCGCGCCGATGAAGATCACCTTGTCGAACGCGACGCCGTGCTGGAAGAAATCGCCGAACAGCATCGGGCCGACCGCGATCGCACCAATGATCACCGACGGGATCGCCAGCAGGACCAGCGGCACCCACACGACCCACGGGGTCTCGTGCGGCTCGTGCGCGTGGTCGTCATGACCGTGGCCATGGCCGTGATCGTCGTGACCGTGTGCGGCCGCCATGCCCATCGGCGATTCCGGATGCTTCGGCTTGCGGAAACGCTCTTCTCCGTGGAACACCAGGAAGTACATGCGGAACGAGTACAGCGCCGTGACGAACACGCTCGCGACCACTGCGAAGTACGCGAAGCCCGAACCCGGCAGGTGCGACAGCTTCACCGCGTCGATGATCGAGTCCTTCGAGTAAAAGCCCGAGAAGAACGGCGTACCGATCAGCGCCAGCGAACCGACGAGCGACGTGATCCACGTGATCGGCATGTACTTGCGCAGACCGCCCATATTGCGCATGTCCTGGTCGTGGTGCATGCCGATGATCACCGAACCGGCTCCAAGGAACAGCAGCGCCTTGAAGAACGCGTGCGTCATCAGGTGGAACACGGCGACCGGGTAAGCCGACACGCCGAGCGCAACCGTCATGTAACCGAGCTGCGACAGCGTCGAGTACGCGACGACACGCTTGATGTCGTTCTGCACGATGCCGAGGAAGCCCATGAACAGCGCCGTGATCGCACCGATCACCGTGATGAACGACAGCGCGGCGTCCGACAGTTCGAACAGCGGCGACATGCGCGACACCATGAAGATGCCGGCCGTCACCATCGTCGCCGCGTGAATCAGCGCGGAGATCGGGGTCGGGCCTTCCATCGAGTCGGGCAGCCACACGTGCAGCGGGAACTGTGCCGACTTGCCCATCGCGCCGATGAACAGGCAGATACAGGCGACGGTCAGCAGGCCCCAGTCGGTGCCCGGGAAGTGCAGGCTCGCGAGCTCCGCGCGCTTCGCGAACACTTCGCCGTAGTTCATCGAACCCGCGAACGCGAGCAGCAGGCCGATGCCCAGCAGGAAGCCGAAGTCGCCCACGCGGTTCACGAGGAACGCCTTCATGTTCGCGTAGATCGCGCTTTCACGCGTGAAGTAGAAGCCGATCAGCAGGTACGACACCAGACCCACCGCTTCCCAGCCGAAGAACAGCTGCAGGAAGTTGTTGCTCATCACGAGCATCAGCATCGAGAACGTGAACAGCGAGATGTACGAGAAGAAGCGCTGGTAGCCGTCTTCTTCCGACATGTAGCCGATCGTGTAGATGTGCACCATCAGCGAGACGAAGGTCACGACGACCATCATCATCGCGGTCAGCGAATCGACGAGGAAACCGATTTCAAGTTTCAGCGAACCAACGTTCATCCACTGATAGACGGTCGCGTTGAAGCTCGCGCCCCCCATCACGTCGAGGAAGACTTTCGCCGACAGCAGAAACGCGATCAATACGCCGAGGATCGTGATCCGGTGTGCGCCCTTACGCCCTACAGCGTTCCCGAACAGGCCCGCAATCAGCGAGCCGGCCAGCGGAGCGAGCGGAATCGCCAGCAGCAGGTTTTCATTGAGTGTCGTTGACATAACAGCGTTACCTGAAATTAGCCCTTGAGCTGATCGAGATCCTCGACATTGATCGTGTCGAGCTTACGGAACAGGGTCACCAGAATCGCGAGACCGATCGCCGCTTCCGCTGCTGCGACGGTCAGCACGAAGAACACGAAGATCTGGCCGTGTACATCGCCGAGGTAGTGAGAAAACGCGACGAAGTTGGTGTTCACCGCCAGCAGCATCAGTTCGATCGCCATCAGGATGATGATGATGTTGCGGCGGTTGAGAAAGATCCCGACGATCGCGATCGCAAAGAGGATCGCGCCGAGCACGAGGTAGTGAGCAAGAGTCAACATGATTTTCTTTTTCCTCCGCTTAGCCGTTGGTGCTCGTACCGGCTTCGCTCTGCGCCGTTTCCGGCTGCGGCTTTTCCGCTTCCATCTTCACGAGGCGCACGCGGTCGGCGCGACGCACCTTGACCTGATCCGACACGCGCTGGCGCTTGCTGTCCTTGCCCTTGCGCTCGGTCAGCCCGATCGCGGCAATGATCGCGACCAGCAGCACGAGGCCGGCGATTTCAAACGCGAAGATGTAGTCGGTATAGATCACCTTGCCGATCAGTCGCGTGTTCGACCAGTCGGCCATCGCGCCCGTCGCCATCGCATGCGCCGAGTGCGTGTCGCCGTAGCCGCGCCACAGGATCAGCGCGGTCTCGACCACGATGATCGCGCCGACCACCGTTGCCATCGGCACGAAGCGCTTGAAGTCGCGACGCAGGTAATCGACGTTGATGTCCAGCATCATCACGACGAACAGGAACAGCACCATCACCGCGCCCACGTACACCAGCACCAGCAGGATCGCAAGGAACTCCGCTTCCAGCAACATCCAGATCGCGGCGGCGTTGAAGAACGCCAGCACAAGGAAAAGCGCAGACGCCACCGGGTTGCGCGAAGTGATCACCTTCAGCCCTGATACCACCAGGAGCAGCGCGAAGATGTAGAACAGTACGGTCGTGAATTCCATGATTACCGGTTCATCGTTAGGCCATAGTCAGGCGCGGCTTGCGGAACGCTCTCGCGTGCCGCCCCCGTCGCGGCGGCTGGCCCGTTGATGCCGGGCCGGCACTGCAAACACAATCAACGATACGGCGCGTCGGCAGCCTTCGCCGCTGCGATGTCCTTCTCGTAACGATCGCCCACTGCGAGCAGCATTTCCTTCGTGAAATACAGGTCGCCGCGCTTTTCGCCGTGGTACTCGAGAATCTGCGTCTCGACGATCGAATCGACCGGGCAGCTCTCTTCGCAGAAACCGCAGAAGATGCACTTCGTCAGGTCGATGTCGTAGCGCGTCGTGCGACGCGTATTGTCCGCGCGCGTTTCCGATTCGATCGTGATCGCCAGGGCGGGGCACACGGCCTCGCAGAGCTTGCACGCGATGCAGCGCTCTTCGCCGTTCTCGTAGCGGCGCAGTGCATGCAGCCCGCGGAAACGCGGCGAAATCGGGGTCTTCTCTTCCGGGAACTGCACGGTGAACTTGCGCCGGAACGTGTAACGGCCGGTCAGCGCGAGCCCCTTCAGCAGCTCCGTCAGGAAGAAGGTCTTAAAGAAGTGTTGGATTGCCGTCATGATTTCGTCCGATCTTTACTTCACCCAGATGTTGAGCGGCGACATCATCCAGAAGCCGACCACGACCACCCAGATCACCGTGACGGGCAGGAACACCTTCCAGCCCAGGCGCATGATCTGGTCGTAACGGTAGCGCGGGAACGTCGCGCGAACCCAGATGAACACCGACAGCAGCGCGAATACCTTCAGCACCAGCCAGAAGATGCCCGGAATGAACGACAGGAACTCGAACGGTGCATCCCAGCCGCCGAGGAACAGCGTCGCGGCCAGCGCCGAGATCACGATCATGTTGATGTACTCGGCGAGGAAGAACAGCGCGAACGCCATACCCGAGTAATCGATCATGTGACCCGCGACGATTTCCGACTCGCCTTCCACCACGTCGAACGGGTGACGGTTCGTTTCGGCGATGCCCGACACGAAGTAGACGACGAACGCCGGCAGCAGCGGCAGCCAGTTCCACGACAGGAAGTTCACACCGTGACCGGCGAAGAAGCCGTGCTGTTGCGAGCCGACGATTTCCGACAGGTTCAGGCTGCCGGCCGTCATCAGCACGAGCACCAGTGCGAAGCCCATCGAGATTTCGTACGAAACCATCTGGGCTGCCGCACGCATCGCACCGAGGAACGCGTACTTCGAGTTCGACGCCCAGCCGGCGAGAATCACCGCGTACACGCCGATCGACGAGATCGCCATCGCATACAGCAGGCCGGCGTTCACATTCGCGAGCACGGCTTCGGCCTGGAACGGGATCACTGCCCACACGGCAAACGCCGGCACGACGGTCATGATCGGCGCGACCAGATAGAGCCAGCGGCTGGCGGCGCTCGGCTGAATGACTTCCTTCAGCAGCAGCTTCAGCACGTCAGCGATCGGCTGCAACAAGCCGCCGGGGCCGACGCGGTTCGGGCCGAGACGCACGTGCATCCAGCCGATCAGCTTGCGTTCCCACAGAATCAGGTACGCGACGCACAGCAGGATGACGACGGCGACGACGAGGATGCGCACGAGTGCCCACACCGTCGGCCACGCGAAGCCGAGAAGCTGGGCCCCGCCCGCGTTGATCGTATCGAACAAGCTCATTTACGCCTTCTCCACCACCAGTTCACCGAACAGGCTGCCGAGCGCTGCGCCGGCAGGCGTTGCCGCCGACACGCGAACGACCGTCTCCGCAAGATTCGCGTCGCGCACGGCCGGCAACTGCACCGCACGCTCGCCTTGGCGCACGCGCACCGCGTCGCCTTCCTTCAAGCCCAGCTTGTCGAACAGCGCGGCCGGCAGGGCTGCGACGTTCGCCGCCTTCGCGGCAGCCGTCAGGTGCAGTGCACCTGCGCGGCGCACGAGTGCGTCGGCATGATAGATCGGCACGTCGGCGAGGCGCTCGAAGCTGCCGTTCGCGGCATTCGCCGCAACGCGCACTGGCGCAATTGACGTCTTGTTCGACAGACGGCTCGCGACACCTGCGTCGCCGAGCGCCGCGACACGCACGTCTTCCGCGGTCTCGTATTCGAAGTTCGGCAGGTCGAGGAGACTGCCGAGCACGCGCAGCACCTTCCACGCCGGACGCGTGTCGCCGAGCGGGCGCACGACGCCGTTGAAGCTCTGCACCGAGCCTTCGGCATTCACGTACGTACCGGCCGTTTCCGTGAACGGAGCGATCGGCAGCAAGACGTCCGCGTAATCGAGGCCGTGCTTGAACGGCGACATCACGACAACCATCTCAGCCTGGTTCAGCGCGGCAAGCGCCTGCGCCGGATCGGCCGTGTCGAATTCCGGTTCGACGTTCAGCAGCACGTAGCCCTTGCGCGGCTGCGCGAACGCTTCGCGTGCGTTCAGGCCGCCTTCGCCCGGCAGTGCGTTGACGACGTGCGCGCCGACCGTGTTCGCCGCTTCCGTCAGGAAGCCGAACGTGGCGCCGGTGTTCTCGGCGATCCACTGTGCCACGGCGTGCAGCTTCGAGAATTCCGGATGACGGACGGCCACGTTGCCGAGCAGCACTGCGCGGCGTTCGCCGTTCGCGAGCGACTGAGCGACAGCCTGGGCGGCCGGCGATGCCGTGACGCCCGCGAGCGTGTCGGGCAGCGCGACGCCGCGCAGTTGCGCAACGGCTGCAGCGATGCCTGCCAGTTCGTCGAGCCATGCCGACGGTGCGGCGACGATGCGCTTCGCGGTACGGATCAACGAGTCGTCGGCGGTCGCATGCAGGAAATGCAGCTTCGCGCCGTTCTTCGCGGCCTGACGCAGGCGTGCGGCGAACAGCGGATGATCGCGGCGCAGGAACGAACCGACGATGAACGCGGCATCCACGTTCGACAGGTCGGCGATCGGCATGCCGAGCCATGGTGCGCCCTGGACCGGCGCCGAGAAGTCCTGCTGACGCAGACGGAAGTCGACGTTCGGCGTCTTCAGTTCGTTGGCGAGCTGCTTCACGAGGAACAGCTCTTCGGCGGTGCTGTGCGCGCTTGCGAGCATCGCCAGCGCATTCGCGCCGTGATCCGCGGCGATACCCTGCAGCCCCTTCGCGACATATTCGAGCGCAGTCTGCCAGTCGGTTTCGATCCACTGGCCGCCCTGCTTCAGCATCGGCCTGGTCAGGCGCTCCTCACTGTTCAGGCCTTCGTACGAGAAACGATCCTTGTCCGAGATCCAGCATTCGTTGATTGCTTCGTTCTCGAACGGCAGCACGCGCATCACGCGGTTGTTCTTCACCTGCACAACGAGGTTCGCGCCGACGGAGTCGTGCGAGCTCACCGACTTGCGACGCGACAGTTCCCACGTACGGGCACTGTAGCGGAACGGCTTGCTGGTCAGCGCGCCGACCGGGCACAGGTCGATCATGTTGCCCGACAACTCGGAGTCGACCGTCTTGCCGACGAACGTCGTGATTTCCGAGTGTTCGCCGCGGCCCAGCATGCCGAGCTCCATCACGCCGGCGATTTCCTGGCCGAAGCGGACGCAGCGCGTGCAGTGGATGCAACGCGACATTTCTTCCATCGAGATCAGCGGGCCGACGTTCTTGTGGAACACCACGCGCTTTTCTTCCGAGTAGCGCGACGACGACTTGCCGTAGCCGACCGCCAGATCCTGCAGTTGGCATTCACCGCCCTGATCGCAAATCGGGCAGTCGAGCGGGTGGTTGATGAGGAGGAATTCCATCACCGCCTGCTGACCCTTCACGGCCTTCTCGGACTGCGTGCGAACGATCATGCCGGCCGACACGGGCGTCGCGCAGGCAGGCACGGCCTTCGGCATCTTCTCGACTTCGACAAGACACATCCGGCAGTTGGCCGCAACCGACAGTTTCTTGTGATAGCAGAAGTGAGGAATGTACGTATCAGCCTTGTGTGCAGCCTGGATCACCATGCTGCCTTCGGGCACCTCGACCTTCTTGCCGTCTATTTCAAGTTCAACCATGATGGTGAATGGTCCTTAACCTATTTTCGCCCGCTCGCGCCTTGGCCCGACCGTGCGCTCAAATTCCGCAACCCGGTGCTTCGCTTCAGGCCGCTGCCGCGTGTGCGTGACCGCCGACCATGCAATGCTTGTGCTCGACGTGGTATGCGAATTCGTCCCAGTAGTGCTTGAGCATCCCGCGCACCGGCATCGCCGCTGCGTCGCCGAGCGCGCAGATCGTGCGGCCCATGATGTTCTCCGCAACCGAATTCAGCAGGTCCAGATCTTCCTGGCGACCTTCGCCGTGCTCGATACGATTCACGACGCGATACAACCAGCCGGTGCCTTCACGGCACGGCGTGCACTGGCCGCACGATTCCTCGTAGTAGAAGTACGACAGACGCAGCAGCGAACGCACCATGCAGCGCGTCTCGTCCATCACGATCACCGCGCCGGAACCGAGCATCGAGCCCGCCTTCGCGATCGAGTCGTAATCGAGATCGGTCTGCATCATCATCTCGCCCGGAATCACCGGCGCCGACGAGCCGCCCGGAATCACGGCCTTGATCTTGCGGCCGCCGCGCATCCCGCCGGCGAGCTCCATCAGCGTCGCGAACGGCGTGCCGAGCGGCACTTCGTAGTTGCCCGGACGCTCGACATCGCCCGAGACCGAGAAGATCTTCGTGCCGCCGTTGTTCGGCTTGCCGATCTCGAGGTAATTCTGCGGCCCGATGGACAGCAGGAACGGCACCGCGGCGAACGTCTCGGTGTTGTTGATCGTGGTCGGCTTGCCGTACACGCCGAAGCTCGCCGGGAACGGCGGCTTGAAGCGCGGCTGGCCCTTCTTGCCTTCGAGCGACTCGAGCAGCGCCGTTTCCTCGCCGCAGATGTACGCGCCGTAACCGTGGTGCGCGTGCAGCTGGAACGAGAATTCCGAGCCCATGATGTTGTCGCCGAGGAAGCCCGCTGCGCGCGCTTCCTCGAGCGCCGCCTCGAAGCGTCGATACACTTCGAAGATTTCGCCGTGGATATAGTTGTAGCCGACGGTGATGCCCATCGCGTACGCGCCGATGGCCATGCCTTCGATCAGCGCATGCGGGTTCCAGCGCAGGATGTCGCGATCCTTGAACGTGCCCGGCTCGCCTTCGTCCGAGTTGCAGACGAGATACTTCTGCCCCGGGAACTGACGCGGCATGAAGCTCCACTTCAGGCCGGTCGGGAAGCCTGCACCGCCACGGCCGCGCAGGCCCGACGCCTTCACGTCGGCAATGACCTGCTCGGGAGTGATCTTTTCTTCGAGAATGCGGCGCAGCTGCTTGTAGCCGCCGCGCGCAACGTAGTCTTCGAGGTGCCAGTTCTCGCCGTTCAGACCAGCGAGGATCAGCGGTTTGATGTGACGGTCGTGGAGGGACGTCATTTCGAAAGCTCCTCAAGCAGCTGGTCGATCTTCTCGCGGCTCATGAAGCTGCACATTCTGTGATTGTTCACCAACAGCACCGGTGCATCGCCGCACGAGCCCATGCATTCACCTTCCTTCAGCGTGAACTTGCCATCGGGCGTGGTCTCGCCAAAGTCGATGCCCAGCTTCTGTTTCAGGTAGTCGGCCGTCGCTTCGGCGCCACCGTGCGGGCCCAGCTGGCACGGGAGGTTCGTGCAGAGCGTGATCTTGTGCTTGCCGACCGGTTTGAGCTCGTACATCGTGTAGAACGTCGCGACCTCCTGCACCGCGACGGCCGGCATGCCGAGATAGTTCGCGACGAACTGCATCAGTTCGGGCGACAGCCAGCCGTGCTCTTCCTGAGCAACGGCCAACGCCGACATCACGGCGGACTGTTTCTGATCGGCGGGATACTTCGTCAACGCTCGATCGATTTCTTTCAGGCCTTCAGCTGAGATCATTTTCAGACACGACTCTTTCAATTCCTACCGAACGAACAACCTGCCGCACTGCGGTGCATGCACGGCAGACCTGGCGCTCACTGTTGACAGCTTGCGAAGCCGCGCCGGTTCAGCGCGCATCGCGTGTGACTTACTGCTCGCCGCCCGCTCGCGCAGGCGGCGCAACCATTAGCGATCGATTTCGCCGAACACGATGTCCTGCGTACCGATGATCGTGACGGCGTCGGCAATCATGTGACCGCGCGCCATTTCGTCGAGCGACGCGAGATGCGCGAAGCCCGGTGCGCGAATCTTGAGGCGATACGGCTTGTTGGCACCATCCGACACGAGGTAGATGCCGAATTCGCCCTTCGGATGCTCGACTGCCGCGTACGCTTCGCCTTCCGGCACGTGAAAACCTTCGGTGAAGAGCTTGAAGTGGTGAATCAAGTCTTCCATGTTGGTCTTCATGCCGACGCGCGACGGCGGCGCAATCTTGTGATTGTCGGTCATCACCGGGCCCGGATTCTTGCGGAGCCACTCAATACACTGTTTCGCGATACGGACAGACTGGCGCATTTCTTCGACGCGCACCAGATAGCGGTCGTAACAATCGCCGTTCACGCCGACCGGCACGTCGAAGTCCATGCGATCGTACACTTCGTACGGCTGCTTCTTGCGCAGGTCCCACGCGATACCCGAGCCGCGCAGCATCGGTCCGGTCATGCCCATCTGCAGCGCACGTTCCGGGCTGACGACACCGATCCCGACCAGACGCTGTTTCCAGATCCGGTTGTCGGTCAGCAGTGTTTCGTATTCGTCGATGCACTTCGGGAAGCGCGTGAAGAAGTCGTCGATGAAGTCGAGCACCGAGCCACTGCGCGCTTCGTTCATCTTCGCGAGCGCCTTCTCGTTGCGGATCTTCGACGCCTTGTATTGCGGCATTGCGTCAGGCAGATCGCGGTAGACGCCGCCCGGACGATAGTACGCCGCGTGCATCCGTGCGCCGGACACCGCTTCGTACACGTCCATCAGGTCTTCGCGCTCGCGGAATGCGTACAGGAACACCGCCATCGCGCCGACGTCGAGTCCGTGAGCACCGATCCACATCAGATGGTTCAGCACGCGCGTGATCTCGTCGAACAGCACACGGATGTACTGCGCACGCTCCGGCACGTCGATACCGAGCAGACGTTCGATCGCGAGCACGTAACCGTGCTCGTTGATCATCATCGACACGTAGTCGAGACGGTCCATGTACGGCACGGACTGGATGAAAGTCTTGTTTTCCGCGAGCTTTTCAGTCGCGCGATGCAGCAGGCCGATGTGCGGATCGGCGCGCTGGATGACTTCGCCGTCGAGCTCGAGCACCAAGCGCAGCACACCGTGCGCTGCCGGGTGTTGCGGGCCGAAGTTGAGGGTGTAGTTCTTGATTTCTGCCATGACGCCCCCTTAATGTTTCAGACCGCCATAGCGATCCTCGCGGATCACGCGCGGCGTGATTTCACGCGGCTCGATCGTCACCGGCTGGTAGACCACCCGCTTCTCTTCCGGGTCGTAGCGCATTTCGACGTAGCCCGATACCGGAAAGTCCTTGCGGAACGGGTGACCGATGAAACCGTAGTCGGTAAGGATGCGGCGCAGATCGGGGTGCCCTTCGAACACCAGGCCGTACAGGTCGAACGCTTCGCGCTCGTACCAGTTTGCGGAGGTCCAGATGTCGACGACCGATGCCAGGATCGGCAGATCGTCGTCCGGCGCGAATACGCGAAGGCGCAGGCGCCAATTGTTCGTGACCGACAGCAGCTGCGACACGGCAGCAAAACGCGGGCCGTCGTAGGCGCCGTCGCCGTAGGTCTGGTAGTCCACGCCGCAGAGGTCGATCAGCTGCTCGAAACGGAGCTTCGGATCGTCGCGCAGCGTCTTTGCGACTTCGAGGTAATCGCTCGCCTTCACGACGAGCGTCAGTTCACCGATCGCTTCGGTGAGGCTCACCACGCGCGCGCCGAGCGCGGCTTCGAGGTTTGCCTTGAGGGTCTCGATTTTGCTTGCCATATTGAGGGGACGCTCGGGGGCTTTATTGACGGGCGATGGTGCTGGTGCGGCGGATCTTCGCCTGAAGCTGGATCACGCCGTAGACGAGCGCCTCGGCGGTGGGCGGACAGCCCGGCACGTAGACGTCGACCGGCACGATCCTGTCACAGCCGCGGACCACCGAGTACGAGTAGTGGTAGTAGCCGCCGCCATTCGCACACGACCCCATCGAGATCACCCAGCGCGGCTCGGCCATCTGGTCATACACGCGACGCAGCGCCGGCGCCATCTTGTTGCAGAGCGTGCCGGCAACGATCATCACGTCGGACTGACGCGGGCTCGGACGGAACACGACACCGAACCGGTCCAGGTCATAACGGGCCGCGCCCGCATGCATCATCTCGACGGCGCAACACGCGAGCCCGAACGTCATCGGCCACAGCGAGCCGGTACGCGTCCAGTTGATCAGCTTGTCAGCCGTCGTGGTGACAAACCCTTCCTTCAAGACCCCTTCGATACTCATTTGCTTTCCACTCCAGACGGGCGACCCAGCGTGGCCGCCCATGCAAACCGGCGATTAGCCCATCACTCCCAGTCGAGGCCGCCCTTCTTCCAGATGTAGGCAAAGCCCAACAGGAATTCGAGCAGGAAAATCATCATTGCGATGAAACCAGGCCAGCCGATGTCCCGCAGCGCGACGCCCCACGGAAACAGAAATGCGGTTTCGAGATCGAAGATGATGAACAGGATGGCGACGAGGTAGTACCGGACGTCGAATTTCATCCGGGCGTCTTCAAAGGCTTCGAAGCCGCACTCGTACGGTGCGTTCTTCTCGACGTCCGGCTTGTTGGGACCAAGAAGCTTGCCGATGCTGATCAGCGCTATACCTAAACCAGTGCCCACGAGGAGGAACAACAAGACGGGGTAATAGGCTGCGAGGTTCAAGGCAATCCTCTATCGGTTAGTTCTGAGCGTCCGGAGAATACCACTTCCGGCGAAAGGAATCATTTCGGAGTGCATGCAATCACAAGACAATCGCAAGACACGCCCCAGAAATGAAAAATGCCAGCCACTCGGAAGCGGCTGGCATTGAGTAACTTTGGTGCCGACGGCGAGACTCGAACTCGCACAGCTTTCGCCACTACCCCCTCAAGATAGCGTGTCTACCAATTTCACCACGTCGGCACTGCATGCAACTCGGGTCGTACTGCCTGTTTCCCGCGAATCGCTTCAAGAATTAAATTCTAACCTGACTTTCAAAATTGTTCAACGCACAACGGCAAATATTTCAGTTTTTTATTTCGGGACGTCCTGGCCCGGCGCGCTCGCGGCCGAAGCCGTAGCAGCGGACGCGGCAACAGCCGGCGCCGACGCAACAGGCGCCGAGGCGGGTGCGGCCGCGACCCCGCCCAGCACGCCAGCCGACGGCGTCGACTTGTACGAGCCGAGATACGTCAGCGTGAGCGTCGCAACGAAGAAGACCGTCGCCAGCACGGCCGTCGTGCGCGACAGGAAGTTCGCCGAGCCCGTCGCACCGAACAGGCTGCCCGACGCACCGCTGCCGAATGCGGCACCCATGTCGGCGCCCTTGCCGTGCTGGAGCAGCACGAGACCAATCACACCGAGTGCAGACAGTACCTGCACGACAATAATCAGCGTCTTGAATAACAGCATCACACCCACCCGATTGGATCAGGCGACCGGACCGACCGGCCACCATCATGGTTCAATTCGACCCCGAGCCGCTCAACGTGCAGCCCGGCAGATCGCCAGGAAATCTTCAGCCTTCAGCGACGCACCGCCGATCAGGCCGCCGTCGATGTCCGGCTGTGCGAACAGCTCTTCCGCGTTGTCCGGCTTCACGCTGCCGCCGTACAGCACGGACACGTCCGCCGCACCCTTCGTCGCGAGACGTGCACGCAGGAATGCGTGTACGTCCTGCGCCTGCGCCGACGTCGCGCTCTTGCCCGTGCCGATCGCCCAGACCGGCTCGTACGCGACGACGATGCGTGCCGCTTCGTCAGCCGTCAGCACGGCCAGCACGGCGTCGAGCTGCGCACCGACCACCTGCTCGGTCGCACCCGCCTCGCGCTCGTCGAGCGTTTCGCCGACGCACACGACGGGCGTGAGGCCTGCCGCAAGCGCGCGCTGCGTCTTTGCTGCAACCGTCTCGTTGCGTTCGCCGTGATACGCACGACGCTCCGAGTGACCGACGATCGCATAATGCGCGCCGAACTCCGCAACCATGGCGGCCGCCACTTCACCCGTGAACGCGCCCTGCTCGTGCGCGGACACGTCCTGCGCGCCGAACGCGACACGGCCATCGCCGAGTTGCGCCTGAACCTGCGCGAGGTAAGGGAACGGCACGCACACGCCGATCGACGTTTCAGCCGCCACCGCGCCCGCACCCTGCACCACTTCCTTCAGCAATGCCTGGTTGCCGGCCAGTCGGCCGTGCATCTTCCAGTTACCGATCACTCGCTTCGTTCTTTGTTTCGACATCGTGTCTGTCTCGTCACTATCTTGTCATTAACGCGCCGGTAACCGGCCGTCAGGTTTGATCTGGCGAAGCAAACCCGCGATTTTACTGCGCGCGGCTTGAACCGGTCAAACCGCGCATGTCAAGCCCGCTGCGCGGACCCTCACGCGTTCGCGCCCCAATCGAGCACGATCTTGCCGATGTGCTCGCCGCTTTCCATCAGCGCATGCGCATGCGCGGCCTCGCCGGCCGGCAGCACGCGGTAGATGACCGGCTTGATGCGCCCCTCGGCGATCAGCGGCCACACGCGCGCCTTCAACTGCGCAGCGATGCGCGCCTTGAACTCGACCGGACGCGGGCGCAACGTCGAGCCCGTCACCGTCAGCCGGCGGCGCAGGATCTCGTTGAGGTTCACCTCGGCCTTCGCGCCGCCGAGCAGCGCGATCAGCACGAGCCGGCCGCCGTCCGCAAGCGCGGACAATTCGCGCGGCACATACGAGCCCGCCACCATGTCGAGGATCACGTCGACGCCGCGATCATGCGTCAGCGACTTCACGACCCCGACGAAATCCTCGGTCTTGTAGTTGATCGCACGTTCGGCGCCGAGCGCCTCGCATGCGCGGCATTTGTCGGCGTTGCCGGCCGTCGCGAACACGCGAAAACCGAGCGCGTGCGCGATCTGGATCGCCGTCACGCCGATACCGCTCGAGCCGCCCTGCACGAGCAGCGTTTCCTGCTCGCCGCCCTCGCCCGCGCCGAGCTGCGCACGATCGAACACGTTGCTCCACACGGTGAAGAACGTTTCGGGCAGCGATGCGGCTTCGATGTCGGTGAGCCCGTCGGGCACCGGCAGGCATTGCGGCAGCGGCGCCACCGCATACTCGGCATAGCCGCCGCCCGCGAGCAGCGCACAGACGCGATCGCCGAGCTTCAGGCCGAACGGATTCAACGCGGCATCCGACAGATCACCGCCGACGATCTCGCCCGCCACCTCGAGCCCCGGCAGGTCGGACGCACCCGGCGGCGGCGCATACGCACCCTTGCGCTGGAATACGTCCGGCCGATTCACGCCGGAAGCCGTCACCTTGATCAGCACCTCGCCGCGCTTCGGTTCGGGGCGCGGACGCTCCGCAAGCTTCAGCACGTCGGGGGCGCCGAATTCGGTGATTTCGATGGCTTTCATGATGGTCGCTCCAGGATCGGAATCGGGGGACGGGCCCGTGCGCGGCACGGACAGCTCGCCGGCGCTGCTGCGCCGCACAACGATGCTACAGAAAAAACGGCCGGCACGCTTTCGCACTGCCGGCCGCTTTCACGCCTGTCCGCTTACTGCTGCGGCGGCGTATCCGACTGCGACCCGGCAGCTGCTTCGTTCAGCAGCGCCTTGGCCGACAGACGCACACGACCCTTCTCGTCCGTCTGGATCACCTTGACCTTGACCTGCTGACCTTCCTTCAGGTAGTCGTTGATGTCCTTCACGCGCTCGTTGACGATTTCCGAGATGTGCAGCAGGCCGTCCTTGCCCGGCAGCAGGTTCACGATCGCACCGAAATCGAGCAGCTTGAGCACCGTACCTTCGTACACCTGGCCGACTTCGATCTCGGCCGTGATTTGCTCGATGCGCTTCTTCGCTTCGGCCATGCCTTCGCTGTTCGTGCTCGCGATCGTCACGACGCCGTCGTCCGAGATGTCGATGGTCGTGCCCGTTTCTTCGGTCAGCGCGCGGATCACCGAACCGCCCTTGCCGATCACGTCGCGGATCTTTTCCGGGTTGATCTTGATCGTGATCATGCGCGGCGCGAATTCCGACAGTTGCGTGTTCGCACCCGAGACCGCCGACGTCATCTTGCCGAGGATGTGCATGCGGCCTTCCTTCGCCTGCGCGAGCGCGACCTGCATGATTTCCTTCGTGATGCCCTGGATCTTGATGTCCATCTGCAGTGCCGTCACACCTTGTTCCGTGCCGGCCACCTTGAAGTCCATGTCGCCGAGGTGATCTTCGTCGCCGAGGATGTCGGTCAGCACCGCGAACTTGTTGCCTTCCAGGATCAGGCCCATCGCGATACCCGCGACGTGCGCCTTCATCGGCACGCCGGCGTCCATCAGCGCGAGGCAGCCGCCGCATACCGATGCCATCGACGACGAACCGTTCGATTCGGTGATTTCCGACACGACGCGGATCGAGTAGCCGAATTCGTCGGCGCTCGGCAGGCACTTGACCAGCGCACGCTTCGCGAGGCGGCCGTGGCCGATTTCGCGGCGCTTCGGCGAGCCGACGCGGCCCGTTTCGCCGGTTGCAAACGGGGGCATGTTGTAGTGAAGCATGAAGCGCTCGCGGTATTCGCCTTCGAGCGCGTCGATGATCTGCTCGTCCCCCTTCGTGCCGAGCGTCGCGACGACGAGCGCCTGCGTTTCGCCACGCGTGAACAGCGCCGAACCGTGGGTACGCGGCAGCACGCCGGTGCGGATCTCGATCGGACGCACGGTGCGGGTGTCGCGACCGTCGATACGCGGCTCGCCGTTCAGGATCTGCGAACGGACGATCTTCGCTTCGATGTCGAACAGGACGTTGCCGACGGTGGCCTTGTCGGCCGCGACCGTGCCGGCCGCCTGCGCGTCTTCCTCGAGCTTCGCCGAGGTCGCTGCGTAGACTTCCTTCAGCTTCGTCGAACGCGCTTGCTTGTCACGCAGCTGGTAAGCGGCGAGCAGGTCGCCGTGCGCCAGTTCCGTCACGCGCGCGATCAGCGCCTCGTTCTTCGGTGCCGGCTGCCAGTCCCACTCGGGCTTGCCGCCTTCGCGCACGAGTTCGTGGATCGCGTCGATCGCCGTCTGCATCTGCTCGTGACCAAACACGACCGCGCCGAGCATCACGTCTTCCGGCAACTGGTCGGCTTCCGATTCGACCATCAGCACTGCGCGTTCCGTACCGGCAACGACGAGGTCTAGGCTCGATGCCTTGATCTGGTCACGCGTCGGGTTCAGCACGTAGGCATTGTTGATGTACGCGACGCGCGCGGCACCGACCGGACCGTTGAATGGCAGGCCCGACACGGCGAGCGCGGCCGATGCACCGATCAGCGCGGGGATGTCCGCCGGGATTTCCGGGTTCACGGACAGCACGTGGATCACGACCTGCACTTCGTTGTAGAAGCCTTCCGGGAACAGCGGGCGCAGCGGACGGTCGATCAGGCGCGACGTCAGCGTCTCGTGCTCCGACGGACGACCTTCGCGACGGAAGAAGCCGCCCGGGATCTTGCCGGCCGAGTAGGTCTTTTCGAGGTAGTCGACGGTCAGCGGGAAAAAATCCTGACCCGGCTTCGCCGACTTCGCGCCGACGACGGTTGCCAGCACGACGGTATCTTCCACGTCGACGATCACGGCACCGCTCGCCTGACGGGCGACTTCACCGGTTTCGAGGCGCACCTTGTGCTGGCCCCACTGGAATTCCTTCACGACCTTGTTGAACATGGACATGGTTGCTCCTTTGAATTCATTCATTTCATTCGCCGCCCGGGCCATCCCGCGCGGCGGCGTCCCGACCGAATCACCCGGAGCAAGGTGTGTTTTTTATGCCATTCCAGTGCGCCGCTCGCCGAGCAGCGCGCTGGAATGACACAAATCCCGACCCCGGCATCAGCCGTTCCGGCAGTCCGGCATCCACGTGCCGAACGACCTGCGGTGCGCGTGACGCTACGCACCGCGCAAAAACAAAATGCCTGCATCAGCGGACTGACACAGGCATCTTGCTGGCGGCAATCGCCTCGATTACTTACGCAGACCCAGCTTCTCGATCAGTGCGCGGTAACGGTCGGCATCCTTGCCCTTGAGGTAGTCGAGCAGCTTGCGGCGGCGGCTCACCATGCGCAGCAGGCCGCGGCGGCTGTGGTGGTCCTTCGCGTGGGTCTTGAAGTGACCCGTCAGTTCGACGATACGTGCGGTCAGCAGTGCGACCTGGACTTCGGGCGAACCCGTGTCGTTGGTACCGCGGGCGAACTGAGCAACGACTTCCGACTTCTTGATATCTGCAACAGACATGTGATTTCCTTTGTTTCCTACTTGCTAGCTAACAGGCGGACACGGAAGAATGGCCGTGCCGTGACTTACAACCGGCGGGCATTGTAGCACAACTGCACGCTGTTCCTACCGCCCCTGTCACGGGCGCGTCATCGAACAGGTCGACGGCATCTGCGTGCGCTGCGCGGGAACCGCGAGGACCGTCCGAAAACCGTAGCCGGAGCCCTCGTTGTCGAAGCGCACGCCGGGCGTGCCGACCTTGTCCATTTCTATGACGTAAAGGGGCTGGATCAGCTGGTGATCCTGCGCGCGCATGGTAGACGCATGGAAACCGTCGTCGAACGACAGCCCCTCCAGCGCGCGCGCCACCGCGACGGGGTCGGCCGATCCGGCCCGATTCATCGCGGCCGCGAGCATCTCGACCATCAGGCTCATGCGTCGCACCGGGTAGTCGTCTTGCGGCGCCGGGAAACGGGTTCGGAACGCGCGATAGAACGCGTCCGATTTCGCGCCGCCCGCGTTCGGATGCCAGTCCGCGACGGCCACCACCCGCCCGACGCCCGCGTCGCCGAGCGCGGCCGGTGCACCGAGGCTGTTGCCGTAGAACGTGTAGAACTTTGCGTTGAGCCCCTGCTCGCGCGCCGCTTTCACGAGCAGCGTGAGATCGTTGCCCCAGTTGCCGGTCACGACCGCGTCCGCGCCGCTCGCGCGGATCTTCGCGATATACGGCGAGAAATCCTTGATCCGGCCGATCGGATGGAATTCGTCGCCGGCGATCGTCACGTCGGGGCGCCGCTCGGCCAGCCCCTGCCGCGCCAGCGCGCTGACGTCATGACCGAAGCTGTAGTCCTGGTTCAGCAGATAAACCTTGTGCAGCGCACGATCGCGCGCCATCACGTCAGCCAGCGCGACCATCCGCATCCCCGCGTGCGCGTCGAAACGGAAATGCCAGAAGCTGCAATGGGCGCCGGTCAGCGCCGGATCGTCGGCCGAATAGTTGAGGAACAGCATCCGGCTGTCGGGATTACGCGCGTTCAGCTTGTCGAGCGCCGCGACGAGCGCCGCCGCGACCGCCGAACTGTTGCCCTGCGCGACGAATCCGATGTGCCGGTCCGCGGCCACGCGCAATTGGACGAGCGCCTCTTCGGGGCTGCCCTTGCTGTCGAGCACGACCAGTTCCAACGGATGCGCGCCGTCGCGCAGCTTCACGCCGCCGGCCGCGTTGACCTGTTCGACGCCGAAGCGCAAGTTGCGCTCGACAGCCGCGCCCGCGTTCGCGAACGGGCCCGACATGCCTTCGATCAGCGCGATCCGCACCGGCTCGCCCGCTGCGTACGCGGACGACGCCAGCATCCATCCCGCGCCCAACGCGAGCGCGCATCGCTTCCATAGCTGCATCGGCTACCTGCCCTTCAATCCGGTCGAGAAGCGCGGATCATAGGCCGCCGGCCCCGTCGCCCGCAAGCATGGCGAGACACGACACGCTGGCGGGCCACCGGCTGCGATCCGCACCGATTTTTTCGGCGCGATGCGCCGGCGCGCGCCGTCCGTGATACAACTGAACAGTCAGAGAGTTCTGGAGGATCCCATGCGCATTCGCATTCCCGTGCGCCTGCCGGTGCTGGTCGCCAGTGCGGCAGCGCTGCTCGCCGGTTGCGCGCAACCGTGGCAGCAATACCAGGCCGGTCAGGACGAGTCGGCGATCGTCGCGCGCATGGGCCCGCCGCGCGAGATCTACGATCTGCCCGGCGGCGGCAAGCGCCTGATGTGGCCCACCCAGCCGATGGGCGAAACCACCGTCGCGGCCGACGTCGACGCAGCCCACAAGATCGTCAACGTGCGCCAGGTGCTGCAGCCGAGCGAGTTCTATCGCGCGGAGATCGGCAAGTGGACGAAGACCGACGTGCTCGTCAATTTCGGCCGACCGGTCGAGACGTCCTACTTCCCGCTGATGAAGCGCGAGGTGTGGACTTACCGGTATCTGGAAGACAACGTCTGGTACATGATGTACAGCTTCTACTTCGATCCGCAAGGCATCCTGCGCACCACGCAGAAGACGCCGGACCCGCTACACGACCCCGACCGCCGCAACCTGTTCTGATCGATTGCGCAATTTCCGCGCAATTTCCCGATGGCCATTCACGAATAAGCGCGTGAAAGGCCATTTCATTTTTCCGCCCTATTCGGTTGATCTGGAAAGAAGGCCGGCAATCCTTTCCGATCGACGCGCCATCGCGATGACGTCGGGCGGAATCCCTTACCGGACGGGAAACCGGCACGCGCGATGCATGTCATGCGTCTCCCTGGTGCATGCGACGCACCTCGACATTCCTATTTGAAACAATTTGTATCAGTGGCACCGGGTGCTAGGGCATACCCCTAATATCGGTCGGAATAAACCTTTCAGCCCCGAAAGAATTCAGCAACGCCATTTCGAGTGTCCGTTATCCGTCCTTATTTAACAGGAATCCTTATGAATCGTCCCAAGAGCATGCTGGTCGCCAACATCGCCTGGGCCCGCGAGACGCGTGAACACACGCCCGGCTTTTTCGACGCACTCGCGCGCGGCCAGAATCCGCGCGTGCTGTGGATCGGCTGCGCCGACAGCCGCGTGCCGGCAGAAACCATCACGCACTGCGCGCCGGGCGAACTGTTCGTCCATCGCAACATCGCGAACCTGTTCCATCCCGACGACGACAACGCCGCGAGCGTGCTCGAATACGCGGTGCGCGTGCTCGAGGTCGATCACGTAATCGTGTGCGGCCACTACGGCTGCGGCGGCGTACGCGCATCGCTGCTGCCGCCGCCGCCCGACCTGC
The DNA here is from genome assembly GCF_021483755.1 of Burkholderia sp. WTPI3. Classification (NCBI taxonomy): domain Bacteria; kingdom Pseudomonadati; phylum Pseudomonadota; class Betaproteobacteria; order Burkholderiales; family Burkholderiaceae; genus Burkholderia; species Burkholderia sp. WTPI3. Next base: position 120,879 of record NZ_JAGIXF010000007.1, read on the forward strand.
CGCACGTCGCCCGCCGCATCGCGCCGCTCTGCGCGCTTGCACGACGCCATCGCGACATGCTCGACAGGCTCGACGACGCGGCGGCCGCCGACCGCCTCGCGGAGCTGAACGTGCTCGAACAAGTGAAGCTGCTGCGTGCGTCGCCGATCGTGCATGGCCGCCCCCGACCGCCTCTCGTGCACGGCTGGATCTTTTCCGTCGCCGACGGCCGCCTGACGGAGCTCGATTCCGGCTACACGGCGCCGCCGGCCGCAGCCGAACCCGGGCACACCGCCGCGGCCGTCGCATTCGGTTGACTCACGCCCTACCCCAACGCCCATGAAATCGCCCCAGCCATGAAACTGAACGAGCGCCTGTCCACCCTGCCGCGCGACATCGTCGCCGGCATCGTCGTTTTCCTCGTTGCGCTGCCGCTGTGTCTCGGCATCGCCAATGCATCCGGCGTCGAGCCGTTTGCCGGGCTGGTGTCCGGCATCGTCGGCGGGATCGTCGTCGCGCTGCTGAGCGGCTCGTCGCTGTCCGTGAGCGGGCCGGCAGCCGGCCTCGTCGTGATCGTCGTCGAAGGAATCGCACAACTCGGCAGCTTCTCCGCATTCCTGCTCGCGGTACTGCTGTCCGGCGTCATCCAGTTCGGCTTCGGCATGTTGCGCGCCGGCCGCTTCGCCGCCTACGTACCGTCACCCGTCATCAAGGGCATGCTCGCCGCGATCGGCCTGTTGCTGGTCGTGAAGCAGATTCCGTTCGCATTCGGCATCGGCGGCGCGGCCGCGCAATCGTTTGCGTCATGGCTGGATCTGCCGGCCGCATGGGCGGCCACGGCCATCGCGCTCGTGTCCGTCGCGCTGCTCGTCGCATGGGACACCCCGGCGCTCAAGCGCTTCGCATGGGCGCGTGCGGTCCCCGCGCCGCTTGCGGTCGTGTTGTTCGGCATCGGCGCGACGCTGTTGCTCGGCGCGATCGCGCCGTCGGTCGCGCCAGGCGCCGCGCATCGCGTGACGCTGCCCGAACTCGAATCGTTCGCGGCGCTCGCGGCATCGCTCAAGCACGCGGAGCTCGGCCCGAACTTCGCGCAACTCGTGAACCCGGACGTGTGGCGCGTCGCGATCACGCTTGCGGTGGTCGCGAGCCTCGAGACGCTGCTGAGCCTGGAAGCGGTCGAACAGATCGACCCGAAGCGCCGGCCGACCCAGCCGGATCGCGAGCTGAAGGCACAGGGCGTCGGCAACCTCGTCGCGGGCGCGGTCGGCGGGCTGCCGATCACGTCGGTGATCGTGCGCAGCTCGGTCAACGTGAATGCGGGTGCGCAAAGCCGGATGTCGGCGATCGTGCACGGGGTGCTGCTGCTTGCCAGCGTGTTCGCGCTCACCGGCCTGATCAACCTGATCCCGCTCGCGAGCCTCGCGGCGATCCTGATCCACACCGGCTTCAAGCTCGCGAAACCGGCGCTGTTCCGCTCGGTGCTGAAGCAGGGTCCGGCCGCGTTCGTGCCGTTCGCCGCGACGATTGCGGGCGTGCTGGCTGTCGACCTGCTGTTCGGCATCGCGCTCGGCCTCGGATGCAGCGTGCTGGCGGTCGCGGTCGCGAACCTGAAAAGCCCCGTCACGCTCGCGCAGCACGACGATCACTTTCTGCTGTCGTTCCGCAAGGACGTCTCGTTCGTCGGCAAGGTGCAGGTCAAGCATCACCTGCGGCACATTCCGGACCGTGCGGCCGTGATCATCGACGCGACGCGCGCCGACTACATCGATCACGACGTGCTGGAGCTGATCGACGCATTCGTCGCGGATGCGCCGCGGCGCGCCATCGCGGTCGAATTCCGCCGCCGCAGCCCGGCACCGCGCCCGGCCGCGCGCCGCTGGCTGTTCCGCGCGCCGGCCGCAGAATGAGCGGCGCATGAAAAACGCCCCGGGAGGCGCAAGGCCGCACGGGGCGTTTCAGGCATTCAGCGCCCGACGCGCGGGTTATGAACGCTGCGGGTTGAGCTTGTCGTCCTTTGAGTGCAGCTTGTTCAGCGCGGCGATGTACGCCTTTGCGGAAGCCGCGACGATATCCGGATCGGTACCGACGCCATTCACGATGCGCCCGCTCTTCGACAACCGGACGGTCACTTCGCCCTGTGCCTGCGTGCCGGTCGTGATCGCATTCACCGAATACAGCAGCAGTTCGGACCCGCTTCCGACTTCGCTCTCGATCGCATTCAGCGTCGCATCGACCGGACCGTTGCCGCGTGCCTCGCCTGTCACTTCCTTGCCCTCGACCGCGAACACGACCTTCGCCTGCGGCTGCTCGCCGGTTTCCGAATGCTGCGACAGCGACACGAACTTGAAGTGCTCCTGCTCCTGCGCCAGCGCCGACTCTTCGGAGACGATCGCGATGATGTCCTCGTCGAAGATCTCGGCCTTGCGGTCGGCGAGATCCTTGAAGCGCATGAATGCGGCGTTCAGTTCGGTTTCGCTGTCGAGCGACACGCCGAGCTCCTGCAGACGCTGCTTGAACGCGTTGCGGCCCGACAGCTTGCCGAGCACGATCTTGTTAGCGGTCCAGCCCACGTCTTCAGCACGCATGATCTCGTAGGTGTCGCGCGCCTTCAGCACGCCGTCCTGGTGAATGCCCGACGCGTGTGCGAATGCGTTCGCCCCGACCACTGCCTTGTTCGGCTGCACGACGAAACCGGTGATCTGCGATACGAGCTTCGACGTCGGCACGATCTGCGTCGTGTCGATGCCGACCTCGAGACCGAAGTAGTCCTTGCGCGTCTTCACGGCCATCACGATTTCTTCGAGCGACGTGTTGCCCGCGCGCTCGCCGAGACCGTTGATGGTGCACTCGATCTGCCGCGCACCGCCGATCTTCACGCCGGCGAGCGAGTTCGCCACCGCCATCCCGAGGTCATTGTGGCAATGCACGGAGAAGATCGCCTTGTCCGAGTTCGGAATGCGCTCGCGCAGCGTCTTCACGAGGTTGCCGTAGAGTTCCGGCACGCCGTAGCCGACCGTGTCGGCGATGTTGATCGTCGTCGCGCCTTCGGCGATCACCGCTTCCAGCACGCGGCACAGGAAGTCGAGATCCGAGCGGCTGCCGTCTTCCGGCGAGAATTCGACGTTGTCGGTGAACTTGCGCGCGAAGCGCACCGCGAGGCGCGCCTGCTCGAACACCTGGTCGGGCGTCATCCGCAGCTTCTTCTCCATGTGCAGCGGCGACGTCGCGATGAACGTGTGGATCCGGGAGCTGTTGGCCGGCTTCAGCGCGTCGGCCGCGCGCTGGATGTCCTTGTCGTTGGCGCGCGCCAGCGAACAGATCGTGCTGTCCTTCACGAGACCGGCGATCGTGTGGATCGCGTCGAAGTCGCCGTTCGAGCTGGCCGCGAAGCCTGCCTCGATCACGTCGACCTTCATCCGCTCGAGATGCTTCGCGATGCGGATTTTCTCTTCCTTCGTCATCGACGCGCCGGGCGATTGTTCACCGTCACGCAACGTGGTATCGAAAATGATCAGCTTGTCTGTCATGGGGGACTCCAGGGCTCTTTATACGGAAATCAAACGTAATGAGATCGCGCCACCGCTGGCGACGCTCAACAACAGACGAGGCTTGACGGAGGGCGAGAACGGTCAGCGCGGCAGGCGCGCCAAAGCTAGCGCGCGTAGCGGCGCACCGGCTAGAAGGAGGGAGAGGCGGGAAAATGCAGTCATGCCGACGACTATAGCGGCATTCCGCCGGGTGCGCAATCGGACGGCACCCGGGATGCCGCGCCGCGTCATTCGAAAAAGGGGCAAATGAAAACGGCGGCCTCGAAACCGGGGCCGCCGTTGCGGGGCAGATTGCGCGTCAGTGATCGCGCTGCGACGATCGCGCGGGATTCGCGCGCCCTCGCACGGCCATGTAGGCCCAAAACACGTAGCCGGACAGCCCGTACAGCACAAACAGGCAGAACAGCATCAACGGCGGATCGGACGACACGAGCACGAACGCGACGACGACCAGCAGGATCGCCGCGAACGGTACGCGGTGCCGGACGTCGAGCGCCTTGCCGCTGTAGAACGGCGCGTTCGACACCATCGTCACGCCCGCATAGATAGTCAGCACGAACGCAACCCACGGCAGCCAGCCGAGCTTCATCGGCACGCGGTTGTCGGTCGCGAGCCACACGAAGCCGGCGATCAGCGCGGCGGCGGCCGGGCTCGGCAGCCCCTGGAAGAAGCGCTTGTCGACGACGCCGATGTTCGTATTGAAGCGCGCGAGGCGCAGCGCGGCGCCCGAGCAGTAGACGAACGCGGCAAGCCAGCCCCAGCGGCCGAGATCCTTCAGCACCCACTCGTACATCACGAGCGCGGGCGCGACGCCGAACGACACCATGTCCGACAGGCTGTCGAACTGCTCGCCGAACGCGCTTTGCGTATGCGTCATCCGCGCGACGCGCCCGTCCATCCCGTCGAGCACCATTGCGACGAAGATCGCGATCGCGGCGATCTCGAAACGCACGTTCATCGCCTGCACGACCGCGAAGAAGCCGCAGAACAGCGCAGCGGTCGTGAACGCGTTCGGCAGCAGGTAGATACCGCGCGTCTTCAGGAACCGCTGGCGCGCGGCACGGCGGCTTTCGCTGGGCACCGGATCGGGCGCCATCACCTTGTTGCGGCGGAACGGGCGCGGGGTCTGGTTGGCGCCGTTGCGCGGCCGGCGCGGTTTGAATGCGGCCATCGTGCGTCCGCCGCTTACTGTTCGAGCTCGGCGAGGATCGTCGACGACGCGTAGACCTTCTCGCCGATCGACACCTTCGCGCGGCTGCCGAGCGGCAGATACACGTCGACGCGCGAACCGAAGCGGATGAAACCGTAGCGCTGGCCGCGCGACAGCGGCTCGCCCGCGCGCACGTAGCAGAGGATCCGGCGAGCAACGAGGCCGGCGATCTGCACGGCGGTGACGGTCTTGCCGCTCGCCGTCTGGATCACGACCGCATTGCGTTCGTTCTCGGTCGACGCCTTGTCGATCGCCGCGTTCAGGAACGCGCCCGGGAAGTACTCGACCTTCGAGATCGCGCCATCGACCGGCGAACGCTGCGAATGGACGTTGAAGACATTCATGAACACGCTGATCTTCAGCGCTTCGCGGTTCGCATACGGGTCCTGCGTGGTCTCGACCGCGACGATGCGGCCGTCCGCCGGGCACAGCACCGCATTCGGCTGCGCCGGAATCGGGCGCTGCGGATCACGGAAGAACTGGACGACGAAGACGAGCAGCAGCCAGAACGGCCACGCGAAGCCGAAGCCCCCGACGGCGTGGATCAACAACGCGAGGACGGCTGCGATCGCGATGAACGGCCAGCCTTCGCGCGCGATGATCGGATGAGGATAGTTCATGGGTTCGTTCGGTGTTCGGTGAATTGCAAAGCCCGTAGGATAGCAAAAGCCGCCCGGGGCACTGCTGCCTTCGGGCGGCTTTTTGATACCGACCCTCCACTCGAAGGGCCGGAACAGCTCGCGATGCTTAGTTCTTCGTCTGGTCGACGAGCTTGTTCTTCGCGATCCACGGCATCATCGCGCGCAGCTTCGCACCGACCTGCTCGATCTGGTGCTCGGCCGTCAGGCGGCGGCGCGACTGCAGCGTCGGGGCACCGGCCTTGTTCTCAAGGATGAAGCTCTTTGCGTACTCGCCCGTCTGGATGTCGGTCAGGCACTGCTTCATCGCCTTCTTCGTCTCTTCCGTGACGATGCGCGGGCCCGTCACATACTCGCCGTACTCGGCGTTGTTCGAGATCGAGTAGTTCATGTTCGCGATGCCGCCTTCGTAGATCAGGTCGACGATCAGCTTCAGCTCGTGCAGGCACTCGAAGTACGCCATTTCCGGCGCGTAACCCGCTTCGACCAGCGTTTCGAAACCAGCCTTGATCAGCTCGACGGTACCGCCGCACAGCACGGCCTGCTCGCCGAACAGGTCGGTTTCGGTCTCTTCACGGAAGTTCGTCTCGATGATGCCGGCACGGCCGCCGCCGTTCGCTGCCGCGTACGACAGCGCGATGTCGCGTGCCGCGCCCGACTTGTTCTGTGCAACCGCGATCAGGTGCGGCACGCCGCCACCTTGCGAGTACGTGCCGCGCACGGTGTGGCCCGGCGCCTTCGGCGCGATCATGATCACGTCGAGGTCGGCGCGCGGGATCACTGCGCCGTAGTGGACGTTGAAGCCGTGTGCGAATGCCAGTGCGGCGCCCTGCTTGATGTTCGCGTGCACTTCCTTCGCGTACACGTCGGCGATCTGCTCGTCCGGCAGCAGCATCATGACGACGTCCGCGCCCTTCACCGCTTCCGCGACTTCCTTGACCGACAGGCCTGCGTTCTCGGCCTTGCTCCACGACGCGCCGCCCTTGCGAAGGCCGACCGTCACGTTCACGCCGCTGTCCTTCAGGTTCAGTGCGTGTGCATGGCCTTGCGAGCCGTAGCCGATGATCGTGACTTGCTTGCCCTTGATGAGGGAGAGGTCAGCGTCTTTGTCGTAGAAAACGTTCATGATGGTTCCTTCGCTAATTCAAAAAATTCAACAATTCGTTCGGATTGGTACTGCGGGCCGGGACATGACGGCGCACCCGGCGTGCCTTTTCGGCATCACACCTTCAGGATGCGCTCGCCGCGTCCGATGCCTGAGCTGCCGGTACGCACGGTCTCCAGGATCGCGCTCGCGTCCAGCCCCTGGATGAATGCGTCGAGCTTGTCGCTCGCGCCCGTCAATTCGATCGTGTAGGTCTTTTCGGTCACGTCGATGATGCGGCCGCGGAAAATATCCGACATCCGCTTCATTTCTTCGCGCTCCTTGCCCACTGCACGTACCTTGATCAGCATCAGCTCGCGTTCGATGTGTGCACCGTCGGTCAGGTCCACCACTTTCACCACCTCGATCAGGCGGTTCAGATGCTTCGTGATCTGTTCGATCACGTCGTCCGAGCCAATGGAAACGATGGTGAGCCGCGACAGCGATTGGTCTTCGGTCGGCGCCACCGTCAAGGTTTCGATGTTGTAGCCGCGTGCGGAAAACAGACCGACCACGCGCGACAGCGCGCCCGGTTCGTTTTCCAGCAGGACGGAAATGATGTGTCTCATGTTCGCTTCTTCCAGAATGTGCCGTGTCGATTCACACGCGCCGCGCGCCGCCCGATGCCGCACCGCCCTTCGTGAAGGCGGCCGCGCGGGCCCGGGCGCGCGTCGCGCCGTTACAGATCTTCCGATCCGAGCAGCATCTCGGTGATGCCCTTGCCGGCCTGTACCATCGGCCAGACGTTTTCGGTCGGATCGGTCTGGAAGTCGAGAAACACGGTGCGGTCCTTCAGGCGCAGCGCCTCCTTCAGCGCCGGCTCCACATCCGAAGTCTTTTCGATCCGCATGCCGACGTGGCCGTACGCTTCGGCGAGCTTCACGAAATCAGGCAGCGCATCCATGTACGAATGCGAATAGCGCTTGCTGTATTCGATCTGCTGCCACTGGCGAACCATGCCGAGATAGCGGTTGTTCAGCGAAATGATCTTCACGGGCGTGTCGTACTGCAGGCAGGTCGACAGTTCCTGGATGCACATCTGGATCGAGCCTTCGCCCGTGATGCACAGCACGTCGTCGTCCGGGTGCGCCATCTTGACGCCCATCGCTGCCGGCAGGCCGAAGCCCATCGTGCCGAGGCCGCCGGAGTTGATCCAGCGACGCGGCTTGTTGAAACGGTAGAACTGCGCGGCCCACATCTGGTGCTGGCCGACGTCCGAGCACACGAACGCATTGCCGTCCGTCAGCTCCCACGCCTTCTCGACCACGTACTGCGGCTTGATGATCTCGCTGTCGCGGTCGAACTTCAGGCAGTCCTTCGCACGCCAGCCTTCGATGTCCTTCCACCATTGCGCGAGCGCCTCGGTGTCGGGGCCATGCTCGGCCGTCTGCAGTTGCTCGATCAGTTCCTTCAGCACTTCCTTCACGTCGCCGACGATCGGGATGTCGACCTTCACACGCTTCGAGATCGACGACGGGTCGATGTCGATGTGGATGATCTTGCGCGGACGCGACGCGAAGTGCGCCGGATCGCCGATCACGCGGTCGTCGAAGCGTGCGCCGATCGCGATCAGCACGTCACAGTGCTGCATCGCCATGTTCGCTTCGTAGGTGCCGTGCATGCCGAGCATGCCGAGGAATTTCTTGTCCGACGCGCGATAGCCGCCGAGGCCCATCAGCGTGTTCGTGACCGGGTAGCCGAGCAGGTCGGCGAACTGGTTCAGTTCGCGTGCCGCGTCGGCGAGGATGATGCCGCCACCCGTGTAGATGTACGGACGCTGCGCCGACAGCAGCAGCGACACGGCCTTGCGGATCTGGCCCGAATGACCTTTCGTGACCGGGTTGTACGAACGCAGCGACACGCTCTTGACCGGTTCGTACTGGCACGGCGTCTTGGAGATGTCTTTCGGGATGTCGATCAGCACCGGGCCGGGACGGCCGGTACGGGCGATGTAGAACGCTTTCTTGACGGTTTCCGCGAGGTCGCGCACGTCCTTCACGAGGAAGTTGTGCTTCACGCACGGACGCGTGATGCCGACCGTATCGCATTCCTGGAATGCGTCCTGGCCGATCGCGGCAGTCGGCACCTGGCCGCTGATCACGACCATCGGGATCGAATCCATGTAGGCCGTCGCGATGCCGGTCACCGCATTGGTGACACCCGGGCCGGACGTCACGAGACAGACGCCGACGTTGCCGGTGGAGCGCGCATACGCATCGGCTGCGTGCACGGCCGCCTGTTCGTGGCGCACCAGCACGTGCTGAATCTTGTCCTGCTTGTAAAGCTCGTCGTAGATGTAGAGTACCGAGCCGCCGGGGTAGCCCCAGATGAATTCGACGTTCTCGTCGGCCAGTGCCTTCATGAGCACGGTGCCGCCAATGGAGTCGCTATCGGGAGGGGAAAGGGGTTCCGACGTGGAGAATTCCGCGCTGGGCATGTTCATTTTGACCTTTCGAATTTTCGGCAAAAAATTGATCGGGTGCTCTCTGCCGGGCTTGTGGCTCGGGTTCAAGCGGCGCGTCCAGTTGAAGGGCGGGCTTCTTGGGCCAGCCTCAAATGAGACCATCACTTCATGTTGCGAATCGTTGACGATAGCGGGTCATGATGGGGCCGTCAAGCAAAATATCCCGCAGCGCATCATGCGCCCCATCGCACGGCCGGCCGACGCGGCTCGCGCGCAACGCAGCGCGCCGTCACCGGTGCCAAGTCACGCGAAAATTTGTTAGCATCCGCGGGTTTTACGAAATTTTTCGACCTTTCACACGCCGCAGTCCGCAGCGCATACCTTTACGGAATGGCATCAGACAAGGAACTCGCCGACTTTCTGGCGGGCGTCGAAAGGCGCGCGTTCAAGCAGGCTGCGTACGCCGTGCGTGACGACGATGCGTCGCTCGACATCGTCCAGGACGCGATGATCAAGCTGGCGGAGAAGTACGGCGACCGGCCGGCGGCCGAACTGCCGCTGCTGTTCCAGCGGATCCTGCAGAACGCGATCCACGACTGGTTCCGCCGGCAGAAGGTCCGCAATACCTGGGTCACGCTCTTCTCGTCGCTGAACAACACCGACGACGACGACTTCGATCCACTGGAAACGCTCGAATCCGCGGACGACAATGCAGGTGTCGAGAGTAGCGAGCACCGCCTCGAACGCGAGCAGGTTCTGGCCCTGATCGACGAAGAAATCCAGAAACTTCCGACGCGTCAACGGGAAGCGTTCCTGATGCGTTATTGGGAAGATATGGATGTCGCCGAGACTGCCGCCGCAATGGGGTGCTCCGAAGGCAGCGTCAAGACGCACTGCTCGCGAGCTACCCACACCCTGGCGCAAGCGCTCAAGGCCAAAGGAATCACGCTATGAGCTCCGCTCCCGTAAATCGAGAACATGAATTCGCGCTGAAGGTTCGCCGCGCGCTGGACGAACGTGCCGCGGCGCTGCCTGCCGCGACCTCCGACCGTCTGGCCGCCGCGCGCCGGGCCGCGCTCGCGCGCAAGAAGCCCGAAGCCGCGACCGCGCCGGTGTTCGTGCCCGCCTTCGCCGGCGCGGCCGGCGCATACGGCACGCCGCCCGCGAGCCGCCCGCCGGCGTCGTTTGCGCGCCGCCTGCTGCGCGCATGGCCGCTCGCGCTGCTGCTCGCGGGACTCGTCGGTATCGCGTACTGGGAAGACATGCAGCGGACCGCGGAACTCGCCGACATCGACGCGGCGATGCTCAGCGACGACCTGCCGCTGAACGCGTACCTCGATCACGGGTTCAACGCGTATCTTTCGCACGCACGCTAACAGACAATAAACGAGGGGATCGCACGGGTGAGTCAGAAGCGCGGCCTGGCCGTATTTTTCGGATGCGTGATCGCGATCGCCGTTTCCTACGTCGCCACCTATTCGCGATTCAACCCGCCCCCCGCGACGGTCTCCGCCGCGGCCAGCAGCGCACCCGCGCCGACCTCGGCAGCCACCGGGCTGACCACCGAACTCCCGCAACTGCCCCTGCCGCTGCCGGCCGCCAACGGTCCGCTGTCGTGGGCGCGCCTGACGCCCGCGCAGCATGCTGCGCTCGCGCCGTTCGCCGATCAATGGGACGGCTTCAGCGATGCCCGCAAGCGGAAATGGCTGAAGATCGCATCGCGTTTCGCGAAATTGACACCTGATGCGCAAAAGCGCCTGCAGGACCGGATGTCCGAGTGGGCGCGGATGACGCCCGAGCAGCGACGCGTCGCGCGCGAGAACTACCAGAGCGCGAAGGAACTGTCCGCGCAGGCGCGCGAGCGCGCGTGGAAGGCCTATCAGCAACTGCCCGAAGAACAGAAGGAACGCCTCGCGGCGGCCGAGCGCCGCCGCCGGCCGAGCGTCGTCAGTGCGCCGCCGACCGTCGCCGACCGCGACGTGCGCCGCCTCGTCAATTCGCACGAGCATCCGGCCAGCAATCCGGCACCGGCGCCCGCACCCGCGTCGGCCGGTGCAGGCGCGTCGCCTGCCGCCGCATCGTCCACGTCGGGGGCCGCCCCGGCGCCGGCCGCCGTCACGCCCGTGTCGCCCGCCGACGCGCCGTCGTTCTTCAAGGGTTCCTGAGCGGCCGTGGCGAACGCCCCCGCGCCCCAGGCCGCGGCAGTCGCCACGCCGTCCGTGCGGCGGCGCCTCGCGGCGCTGCTGTACGAAGCCGTGCTGCTGTGCGGCGTCGTGTTCTTCGCGGGGCTCGCGTTCGGTCTCGCGACTCAGCAGCGCAACGGCCTCGTTCATCACAACCTTCTCGCCGCCTGGATCGCGCCCGTCGTCGGCGCGTATTTCGTCTGGTTCTGGACCCACCGCGGTCAGACGCTGCCGATGAACACGTGGTGACTGCGGCTCGAGTCCTCGACCGGCCCGCGTCTGGATGCCGATCAAG